>NZ_SFBV01000181.1:0-33241 GCF_007095585.1 Microcystis sp. M_OC_Ca_00000000_C217Col | reverse complement strand
ATAATCGAGCATTCGGAAAGGAATTTTGGAGTCGGGGTCGGTTTGAAATTCGGTATGAAGAATTAATTCCTCTGACTGCAAAAAAATCAGAGAATCGGCACGAATGGGGTCTAATTGTAGTTCCGTCGGGTCGAGGACGGTTAAGGAGAGGGGAGAACCCAATAACCAAGTGGCTAGATCATCGGAGAAGTTTTCGGCGATAAATTTACAAATATTATCAAACATTGCGAGCGTTCTGCCTTTGTAATTACTACCATCCACATCAATAAATTCAAGATTACTTGCTATCAATTCCTAAACAATTAAGCTAAATAAACCCCCGATCATTAGTAAAAGTCTTTGATTTCATGGTAATCTTTGACCCAAGCTTACGAAATATTATATCACCGATTAAGATAGATCATGATTTAATCTTGTTTTAAGTTCACAAACATAATTAACGGTAGCATAATCTGTCTTAATAATTAACTTTACTTCAGCCAGTAATTGACCATATATATAGGGTTTATCTTCAATATTTTCCTGAAAATTAGGTAAGGATTCCAGACAGTTCAAATATTTATGAAATAGGGAATATTTGGGATACATAAGCAATAAAAATTTACCTTTTTTCTAAGATTAGTAAATATTCAGATTTCATGCCATCAGGATTTTTATTCTTGCGAGATTTGAATAATTGTCTGGTTTTAATTCTATCCTCAAAGACGGTATTAAAGATAAAGCCATTTTCCTGAAAATATTCCCCTAATATTCGCCAAGTTTCTACTTCCACTCCATCCACTTTCGGATTACCCACAAAAATGCAAGCTTTCCCAGCTTGTTTTAATTTTCTGGTGGCATTTTCTAAAGCGTTGATAGTGTGACAAAAATAGGAATCGAGTATTTTATGTAAATTCTCTTTCTCTAAACTTGATCTCACTTGATTTAAGGTTTCGGTTTCGATTAATCTGGTAGCCTGTCGGTAGGGAATTTCTAGCTTAGAGATTTTTTGCACTTCTTTTTCTGTATATCCTAACCAATATAAATCTAGTTTTGCTGTTCTGATATATTCCTGTGCTTGCAGATAGGGGGGGGAACTAATTAAACAATCTAACTCTAGATTTTGCTCAATCTCAAAAGTGGCACTATCTACTCCTCCATAAAAAAGCACCTGATTATAATTGCGCCAAGTTACGGTAATATATTGATTGACGCTGGTTAAAGTTTCAAAACTCATCTCTTTAATCGTTCGTTTTAATTCCTCTTGCCAATTTCTTTGTAATAGTTCCTGTATATCTGATTTTTTGTATTTCGATTGAAATAATTTAGGTTTGGTATGTTCTGCATAGGAAAACTGTTTACTAACTTTCACTAAAACCGCTTGAATGATCTGGGAATACAAATCAGTTTCTAGATTTTTTTGACCTGCCCAAAGTTTCTGCAAAACTGCTAAAATCTCCTCTGGATACCAATAGTTTAAATTTGACCACTGAGGGATAAATTTATCCTTGCTGGCAAAAACTTCTAAGATTTTTTTATCTAACTCCGAGTAACTCAATGGTTCTTGGTGTTCTGTAATCTTAATCGGTATAATATGGTTTAAAAGATAATTCAGGTCAGTTAAAACCGCATTTCTTTGACAAAGTTTAGCCTCTAAACCCACCGTACCCGAACCAGCAAAAGGATCGATAATCCAATCATCCTTTTTACTGTAATTATCAAGACAAAATCTCACCACTTGGGGAATAAATTTGGCAGGATAATAATAGATGCCGTGGGTTAGATAACTGGTGCTGGTGATTTCTGGTACTAAATCTCGAAAAGAAACTAATCGCGGGGTTCCCTGATTAAATTCTTCTAAATTATTAGAATCGAAAAGTTCTAGTTGCATAATGTATTTTAATTATTTCTAATTTTAGAGTAACAAGCCTTAAGAAAAACTAAATCTCTAACATAATGAGCCTTATCAGAAAGACTCGCTAATGGAATAGTTTTTTCTCTCCAAATTGGCAAGATTTGGTTGGTTATTTCATCGATAGAAGTCTTTAATTTCTCGTAAGAACTAAAATCAAATTTAGCATTAATCTCATTGATTTTTTGATTCAAAAGGGTTATATTTGAAATTTCTTGAAAACTATTTAATTCTAACTCAATATTAGATATTGAGTAAGTAACCCATAAATCATCCCAATTTTCTACAAAATCAATAATTTGTTGAATAGCTGTCAAAATACTTTCCTGATTAGTACCAGTCCATTCAAATAATGAGCGACTTATTTCATCAGTACCATAAGCTAATTTCAATTTAATTTTTGAATTAAGCTCATAGCCTTGAATAATTTCTTGTCTAAATTTATTTTCATCGGGGATATAATCTTGCAAAGAAGAATATATCTTAGTTATGGTTGATTGTTTTTGCTGTGAATTCCTCTCGTCCCAAATGCAAATCAAATATAATAATTCTTCTTTTGGTAAATTCTCCAATCGCATTAGACTTCTCAATAACTCTACTAAGGAACTTTTTGCCGTGGTTCCACCTGTATCATCTCTCGAACGCAATTGGATAACAACTATTTTATTTTTCTTATTATTTATGCCCATAGCATCTATATCTAGTGAAGTAATAGTCGATGATGCAAAGCTTTGTCTCAATATTTCTTGCATACGATCTACTTTTTTTGGCACTTCATTACAGTCAGTATAATTTTCCAATATATTCTTAATCATCTCCTCTAAAACTTTACCTTGTCTAGCTCGAAAAGAACTATGAAAAAATTGCTGAAACGAGAACATATAAGGATAATACTTGGCTAAAGAATAATTAGAACCTAATTTTTCAGACCTGCTGATTCCAGCAGCAAACATCTTAATTTTATCTAGCTCATCCTTCTTACTTACCAGTCTATCCTCGAAAAGTGCATAGATAATATCGGCCGCTAAACCCAGTGGACTTTTTAAAATCCTCTTGGCTAGTTCCACTTCGTTTGTGTTATCTAAAAGATGTAAAAATATTCTTTCTTGGTATTTTGACATTTTGTTTCGTTATTTGCTCTAACTATTATATAACACAAGCAGTAGATTTAGAACATAAAAAGATCCTTTTCTAACTTAAATTTCTGTACATAACTAAAAATATATAAATTTGAGTGCTTAACAGTGATATACTGCCAGAGGAAAAAATGACGTTTTAATTAGTCTGCGTGAATAGCCAATCCTCGACAATTATAGAACAGGTTAGAGTCCTTGACCCCCTGACACAAACCGATCGCATTGCCGATGTCTGGATTGAGGAGGGGGTAATTAAAGCGATCGAATCTCAGCTTCCCCCAAGAGAAAATAGTAACTATATTTCTGGTCAAAACTGTATTTTTGCTCCCGGATTAGTCGATCTCTACAGTCATTCCGGGGAACCCGGCCACGAGGACAGAGAAACCCTCGCATCTTTGCTCAAAGCGGCCACGGCCGGAGGCTGCACCCGGGTGGCAATTCTCCCCAATACTCTCCCCCCTCTCGATCACCCCGCACTCATTAGCACATTACAGCAAAAAAGTCAAGGGTTTTTTGACTCAAAATCAGCCCGTCTGCATTTTTGGGCAAGTCTTACCCTAGGAAGACAAGGGCAAAAAATGACCGAATTAGCCGATTTAATGCCTGTAGCGGTGGGTTTTACCGATAATCGCAGTCTGGAAGATTTGGGACTGTTGCGGCACTTATTGGAATACCTAAAACCCTTCGGTAAAAATATCGCCCTTTCCCCGGTAAATCAGCAATTAAAGGGTAATGGAGTCATGCGTGAGGGAGAAACCTCGATTCGCTTCGGTTTACCCGGAGATCCTGCTATTTCCGAAACCACTGCTTTAGCCACAATTTTAGAAATCGTCGGCGAAATTAATACACCTGTTCACATAATGCGAATTTCTACCCGTCGAGGAGTGGAATTAATTCGCGAGGCAAAAATGCGGGGATTGCCGATAACCGCTAGTGTGACGTGGTTGCATCTCCTCTTAAATACAGGATCGATCGCCAGCTATCATCCCAGTTTACACCTCGCTCCCCCCTTGGGCAACGAAAGCGATCGCAAGGCGTTAATTGCGGCAATTAAGGAGGGAATTATCGATGCAATCGCGATCGATCATCGTCCCTATACCTACGAAGAAAAAACCGTCTCTTTTGCAGAAGCACCCCCCGGCGCGATCGGGTTAGAATTAGCTTTACCGCTACTCTGGGAAAAATTAGTAATAACCGGACAATTATCAGCTTTACAATTATGGCAAGCGCTTAGTCTCAATCCCTGTCATTGTTTACAACAAAAACCGGCATCTCTCAACCCCGGTAATCCCGCAGAAGCAATTCTTTTTCATCCCCAAGCAAGCTGGAAAGTAACAGCAAATAATCTTCACTCCCTCAGTCATAATACTTTCTGGTTAAATCAAACAATTACGGGAAAAGTCTTAGAAATGTGGAATTTTTAAAGGGTGGCCAATTTCTATCTTGAGACTCTCCTAGTTTTTTGGATAATAATCAGCTAGAATTCTAGAGAGAACTAGAGTAATGACATGGAAAAAGAACTGGTATCGGACAAGCGCGGTTATCTGCTTCGCACGGTGGCAGAAGCTAAAGAAATTGTCCTTAATTGGTTGCGGGAAATAAATTTAGTTAATGCGATTAAATTAGGTTTACCAGAAGTGGATGACAGATATCATATTTGGCGAGTTCCTTTATGTAATGAACAGAAAAAAACCGTTGGGGAAGTGGTGATCGATGCCTACACCACCGAAATTTTAGCCGATAGGACAACCCGGACTGAAATTATTATCGCTCGTCTGTTAAAACAGGATGAATCTAAATTAGAAACCCCCAAGAAACCCAAAAAAGAATATAAGCTTTCCTCTCTGAGAAATACCATCGGATTTGGTGATTGTGGCGAACTTTTGGAGGAAATGCCCGCAGAAAGTGTTGATTTAATCTTTACCTCACCACCCTATTTTAATGCTCGTCCGGAATATTCGGAATTTGAAGAATACGAAAGCTATCTATTGAAGCTGCGACAGGTGATCAGAAAATGTCATCGAGTTTTGAGTGAAGGACGTTTTTTTGTCATTAATATTTCTCCCGTGCTGTTGCGTCGTGCTTCGCGTAATCAAGCTTCTAAACGTATTGCTGTCCCCTTTGATTTGCATCGAATTTTTATTGAAGAAGGTTACGATTTTATTGATGATATTATTTGGCTAAAACCAGAGGGAGCAGGGTGGGCAACTGGTAGAGGGCGCAGATTTGCCGCCGATCGCAATCCTCTCCAATACAAAACTGTGCCAGTGACTGAATACGTTTTAGTCTATCGTAAACACACGGATCTACTCATCGATTGGCATATTCGTAATCATCCCGATCAAGAAGTAGTAAAAGCCTCAAAAATTGCCGATGGTTATGAACGCACTAATGTCTGGAAAATTAACCCAGTCACTAACTCAAAACATCCCGCCGCTTTTCCCGTAGAATTGGCAGAAAAAGTGATTACCTATTACTCTTTTAAAGGTGATGTGGTTTTAGATCCCTTTGCTGGTTCAGGAACCGTGGGACTAGCGGCCGCTTCTTTAGATAGACGTTTTGTTTTATTCGAGAGTAATTTTAATTATATTGAACTGATGCAACAAACAATTCCTAGATGGAAAAATATTAAGTTTTCGTCTATTCTATGGCTAAACTGCAAGCCGTCTAAACTACCACCAGAACAAATTGAGATTCAATGGGAGGCTATCGATGACAACAATAGATGATCTATTTCCTGAAAAGGGCAAATTAATCCTAAGTGGTAGCGGTAGGGATTTTATTGAAAAATTGGGTGTGGAAACTGTAAGACAGCTAACCCTAGATATTCTATGTGGGGAGAACATACGCACTCAAACTGAGCAGTTAACAAGTAGACGAGTGGCGATCGCCTCTGGTGCAATGGTTGCCTTATTTGCAAAAGGTTGGCAAGGGGTGGAGAATTTTACTGACCAACTGTCTGATATGGCATTATCTCAACTTAAATCTTCCCGTCGTTCTGATAAAGAATTGATCTGGCCTGCTAATTGGTTAATTGGTTTGACAGGCAAAGGTGTTCAAAATGTATTGCGAGATAATCCAGCGGCACAAGAAAAATATATTCAAGATTTTGAAGCTGCATTGGAAGAGGCATCGCAAAAATGTGAAGAGGATTTTGGATCAATTCGTATGTTTTTAGGACTGATTGAGGATGAAAGTGGGAAAGTTTACAGGAATCTAGAATGGCGAGATATAATAAGGCTAACAACTGCTATTGGCTGCGCAACTCTCACTATCAGAGGTTCTGATAAATCCACATATGGGAAGCTTTTTGAGAGACTCGTACTCGGCTCGGTTTTACATATTCTTGGTTTTCAGTATATTGAGAATCCATCAAGTCCAATTATTGAAAGAGTATTTTGGCTATCTGACAATTCCAATCTTCGTGAATGCGATGGAACTTTAAGATTACGGGCTGGTAAACTAGCTCGCTTCGATATAGGTTTCATTGGTAGAGGAAATTCAGAGATCACAAAAGATAAACTATCTCGCTTTGCTAATGTTGAGCTATATGGAGAAACTACATCTCGGACTTTTATTATTATTGATCGACTGCCTGCTAAGTCAAAAAAGACAGTGGAAGCTGCTAAGAGGGCTGGAAGTGAAATTATACAAATGAGTATGCAATTCTGGCCGCAAGAACTGGCTAGAAGTTTAGAATCAAGATTGGATTACAGAGCAGAGATTCTTGATATTGATGAAGAATCTTTATATGATTATCTTTCTCAGAAAATTAGTTCTGCTCCTCTTTTGAGTTTTTTGAATTTTGGTGATACGTTAGAAGAAAATGTTGATGGTTTTCAAGAAAATGAACTAAGCGATAAAGATGATGATACTTTAGATGGCTAGGATATTTATCTCTCTTTTATTAAACTGGGAAAAAACCTTGATTTCTCCTTGTCTGAAACGACATAATTTTGGGTTCTTCGTTACTTGGTATGGTTCGATAGGGGGGCATAAATCAACTAAATCCTGATCTGGTAAGAGACTTAATTGATTAGTTCGCTCTAGATCACAAACAATTGACAAAAATCGCTAAATGCCTTTCTATATAATGGTTCCATCCCTTATAACCCCCGTCCATTGCATAACACGAACCGAAGAGCCTAATTTTGTAGAAATTTCCTAAACTGACAAGAGACAGATAACTTCATTTCCGCACAAGGAGATTTTGCTATAACTTACACGAAATAATTAGGTTTTTTGACTGTAGTATAATTGAGTTTTTGGCTGATACTGAACTGATGCTAATATGTTTTTTTGACGTTATAATTACGCTTTATTTTTATTTTTATTCGATCGGTCAATGAGCGAGGTAAACACCATGACAGCCGGTAAAAGTCACGCTTATTTTACTCCAAAAGACTATCTGGAAATAGAGAAAATTAGTCCCATTAAACATGAATATATGCAAGGGCAAATCTTGGCAATGGCCGGGGCCAGTAAAGCCCATGTTATCATCACAGGTAATCTTTCGGCCCAATTAATTAATCATTTACGGGGTAGTGGTTGTCTTGCCTACGCTACCGATATGAAAGTGCGTCTCCCTAGCTTAAATATCTTCTATTATCCCGATTTTGCCATTACTTGTGACCAACGAGATCGAGTTTCCCAGGAAGATTTTATCCTGCATCCGCGAGTGATTATCGAAGTTTTATCCGACTCTACGGCAGCCTTTGATAGAGGCGATAAATTTGCCGATTATCAAACTATCCCCGAATTAGAGGAATATCTATTGATCGAACAAAAACAAGTCCTAATCGAACAATATCAACGTCAATCTAATAACCTCTGGATTCCCCATATTTATCAAGGGGGAGATTTAATCACTATTAACTGTATTAACTTTTCTTGTCCGATAGAAATTCTTTATCAAAACCTAGAAATTCTTAGCTAGAATCTTGACCGTAAAAATAGTCAAATGGGGTCAGGTATTAGGAGAAATTTACCCTATTTCCTAACCCCCCAACAACTTAGATAATTAACCCCTTTGTCGAGTATTGATCACCTCACCGGCTGCATTAACTAACTCTAGCTGTAGCGGCATTTGTCCCATAGCGTGAGTGGAACAACTTAAACAGGGATCATAGCAACGAATACCCGCTTCCACCCGGTTTAACATCGCTTCGGGAATTTCGCCACCATGGATATAATGTTGGGCGATTTGTTTCACCGTTTGATTCATGGCCAAATTATTATTACCCGTGGCAATAATCAAATTCACCGTTTCAATCAAACCATTCTCATCCACTTTATAATCATGGAATAAAGTACCCCGGGGCGCTTCACTAACTCCCACCCCTTGCAGATTATTAATTCCTGCTTCGGCGCGACAGCGTGGAGAAACTATATCGGGATCGTCGATTAAAAGTTCGATACGCTCTAAACAGCCTAAAATCTCCACTAATCGGGCATAATGATAGTAAAAAGAAGAGGTGGCTACACCACCGACCCGATGGCGATATTCCCGTAACTCGATATCCGCCCCCTCCGTGCCAAAATGGGAACAAACATTTAAGCGCGCCAACGGACCAACCCGATAGATACCGTTGGGATAACCGAGGGGTTTATAGTAGGGAAACTTTAAATAAGACCATTTTTCTACTGATTCGCCGATATAATCGCGATAATTGTCTTCGCTGAGGTTATCGGCCACAATATTGCCTTGACTATCGGTAAAACGAATATGACCGCCGTAGTGTTCCCACTCGTCCCGTTTACCGACCAATCCCATAAACAGGGAAGGGAAATTACCAAAAGCGGCGATTTCTGTGGTTAAATTGTCTAGAAGTCCTTTAAACAGGTTTAAGGCCGTGTAAAGAGTCGCTTTAGACTCCGGCAGTCGTTCTTTAATCCATTGTCGCCCTTCTTCGCTCAGGGGAGAACGCACACCTCCCGGGACGGACCAAGCGGGGTGAATTTTTTTTGCTCCCAAAAGTTCAATAACTTTCTGTCCAAATTGACGTAAACGGATGCCCGCTCGCGCTAGGTCAGGATCGGCGGCGATTAAACCGAAAATATTCCGTTTAGCCGGGTCACTTTCCCAACCAAGCAGAAAATCGGGACTGCTAAGATGGAAAAAGCTTAAAGCATGGGATTGGGTTAATTGTCCCAAATTCATCAAGCGCCGCAGTTTTTCACCCGCAGGGGGGATTTGCACCGCTAGAATTTTATCGCCGGTTTTGGCGGCACAAAGCAGGTGACTAACGGGGCAAATGCCGCAAATCCGGGCAGTAATTCCCGCCATCTCCCACATCGGCCGTCCCTCGCAGAATTTCTCAAAACCACGATACTCGACCACATGAAAACGCACGTCATCCACTTCCCCCCCATCGTCAAGGAAAATCGAGATCTTGGCATGGCCTTCGATCCGGGTGACGGGATCGATAACGACGGTTTTAGTCATAGTAAGTCCTCATTGTTCAGGAGTTTCACAGAACGGCATTGTGGAGATTGCGATCGAGCTTGGTTTCAAAGATAATTTATCCCGATCTCCGCCCTGCTGTTTCTATGATAGTTATTACCCTCCTAGCAATCCTAATTTTTTTGACAATTTTTTCCGATTCTCAATCGGAAAAAAATTTAAAATTTTGTAGCAAATACTACAGAAAATAGTTCGGGAATCCGCAATGATTGTGTCTCTCTTTGCTGGTGTTGATCGGTCATTATATATATAGAAGTCGGTTCTCGGCTGTTAGTCTTCCTCTCAAGGCTGAGGGCGAAAGGGTCGGAATTCAGCTAGATTGTTGACGGCTAATCGGGAAAATCACCTTTTTGTTTTGTAATCTTACCTAACAGTATCAGCGGCACTGCCGAGGATTCAGGAAAAAGCGACCCAAAAACAAGCGATTGTAGTTGATAGTCCTACACTATAATACTTTTGTTCTGGATGTTGAGAAAAAAGCATAAACTTAACATCATACCAAAGAATGAATTAACTTTGAACCTTTAGGGGATTGCCCGCGTCTAAAAGCGCAGGATACAATCAAAGAAATTCCGATCAAACTCATACCGACTTCAGATAAGCCAGACTCACCCGCGAGTCGGAATAGTAACAGACTTTTTCTGTGTCAAGGAGTCACCACCAAACCAATGCCCACCGCAAAAACCAACCAAACTCAATCACAGCCCACCCTCAATGCCGATATGGTGCGTACCTATCTGCACGAAATTGGGCGAGTTCCCCTCCTAACTCACGAACAAGAAATTATTTACGGCAAACAAGTCCAACGGATGATGAGCCTGTTAGAAGCGAAAGAAGCACTATCGAAGCAATTAGGACGGGAACCACAGCGCTTGGAGTGGGCGGATTCGGTGAATTTAAGCGAAAATGAACTGGATCGCGCCTTGAAAACCGGCGATCGAGCTAAACGGAAAATGATTGAAGCTAACCTCCGCTTGGTAGTTGCGATCGCCAAAAAATATCAAAAGCGGAACATGGAATTCCTAGATCTAATTCAAGAGGGTAGTCTGGGATTAGAAAGGGGTGTAGAGAAATTTGATCCCACCAAAGGTTATAAATTTTCTACCTATGCCTACTGGTGGATTCGACAAGCGATTACCCGTGCGATCGCTCAACAGGCCCGCACCATTCGTTTACCCATCCATATCACCGAAAAACTGAATAAAATCAAAAGAACCCAGCGCGAACTCGCCCAAAAACTGGGCAGAAGTGCCACTCCCGCCGAGATTGCCCTAGAATTAGAGCTAGAACCCGCTCAAATCCGCGAATATCTCAGTATGGCTCGTCAACCCATCTCCCTTGATGTGCGCGTCGGCGATAACCAAGATACGGAATTGTCGGAACTATTAGAAGATAGCGGAGTTTCTCCCGATACCTTCATCACCCAAGAGTTATTACGGCAAGACTTAGCCAATCTCCTGGCCGAATTAACCCCCCAACAACGGGAAGTGATTACTCTCCGTTTCGGTTTAACCGATGGCAAGGAGTTATCCCTAGCCAAAATCGGTCAGAGAATGAACATCAGTCGGGAACGGGTGCGACAATTAGAACACCAGGCCCTAGCTCATTTACGCCGTCGCCGGGCCAACGTCAAGGAATATATTGTCGCCAGTTAGTAAAATTAGCAAATAACCAAGAAGGAGAGCGCAAGCTCTCTTTTTTTTGGGTTTATTATTGCTAAATTTTTAACCAACCTGAACAAAAAAAGGGTAAATTTTGCCAGTGTACTTAGGGTTGGCTGAAAAAGTTTTTCGTGGGGACAGGGTGTGGGGTGTAGGTTTTTACCGATTTTGAGGGGGTCAATTACCTAATTTTCAGGGAAAAAGTGCCTAAATTTCCCCCCCCCGATCACTCCCAGATCTGGTAATTTTTGATTGACAAAAAGTCTAAAAGTCTTACCCAACAAGGTTTTTAGATTTATTCAGCAAGCCCTAAGTATCTTTTCAGAACTGGGGAGGGAAGAGAAAGGAACCTCCAGAGGCGGCAATCCCTATAAATGGGCGCTCAGAGACTCTTACGCAGTTTAAATTCAGTACAGCTTACCACAACCGACAGCGAGGCGAGTAGCACCGGCGGGTATTTTATCGAATAAAAAAGAGATCTCAGGTTAAAAATTCAATAAAGAGCATAAATAAGCTTATTTATGCTCTTTAATGCCTAATTAGGGCTTGCTGAATAATGGTAAAACCCTTTTAAAATAAGGCTTTTGACCTCTTGTGGTACATCGCTTGGTACAAAAAACAAGGGCAACAAAGCCTGAAACGACCGACTCCTGACGACCGGCTACTGACTCCTACCCCCAGGAAAAACTTTTTCAGCAGACCCTAATTACAGGCTTGTTTAAGTGATGACAAGCTAATTATCCTCTAGTCTTTGTTAAAAATTAATTAATAATTATTCTCAATTATTTGAGGTGATTACTCTAGCTGCGATCCAAGATTCATGCTGAAAAGCCTTGATTTTCAAAGGCTGATCAGGCTAAAAATACTGATGTATTAAAGTATGCCGAGCAACTGTAACAATTCTTAACTTGACTTTATTGAGAATTATTCTAGACTAAGACTTAAAGCTTATTGCATATTATTATCAATAAGCTTGGTTCTATTTTCGTTAAAAGATGCCATGCAGACCTACGATAATCCTCAGATCGAGTACGACTGGTGGGCAGGAAATGCCCGTTTTGCCGATAAATCAGGCTTATTTATCGTTGCCCACGTTGCTCAAGCTGCTTTAATCGCTTTTTGGGCAGGAGCCTTCACCTTATTTGAAATTTCCCAGTATCGCCCCGATATAGCCATGGCAGAACAGGGCTTAATTTTACTGCCGCACCTGGCCACTTTAGGCTTTGGAGTCGGAGAAAAGGGGCAAATCATCGATATCTATCCCTTTTTCGTGATTGGCTCAATTCATCTGATTTCTTCGGCAGTTTTGGGAGCAGGAGCCTTATTTCACCTGTTAAGAGTCCCAGAAACCCTGAAAGATTCCTCCGGTCCGGGGAAAAAATTCCATTTCGATTGGAGTGAACCCCGACAATTAGGAGTTATTCTCGGTCATCACCTGCTCTTTTTAGGTATAGCTGCATTATTATTAGTGGCCAAAGCTATGTACTGGGGGGGATTATACGACGCAACTATCGGCGCTGTCCGAGTCGTTAGTGAACCAACCCTCGATCCTTGGGTTATCTATGGCTATCAAATCCACTTCGCTACTGTGGACAATCTCGAAGATTTAGTCGGTGGTCATATCTACGTCGGTTTAATGTTAATTGGGGGCGGTATCTGGCATATTATCGTTCCCCCGCTCAAATGGGCGAGAAATGTGCTGATTTTCTCCGGAGAAGCCATTTTATCCTATTCTTTGGGCGGAATTGCCCTCGCTGGTTTCGTGGCCGCCTATTTCTGTGGGGTAAATACCCTCGCTTATCCAGTCGAATTTTACGGGCCAATTTTAGAAGTGAAGTTAGGAATTGCTCCCTACTTTGCCGACACGGTGAAATTGCCCTTCGGAGTGCATACGGCGCGTTGTTGGTTAGCTAATGCCCACTTTTTTCTCGCTTTCTTCTTTTTACAAGGTCATCTCTGGCACGCTTTACGCGCGATGGGTTTTGACTTTAAACGAGTAGAAAAAGCCTTAAATGCGATAGAAGCCTAGTTTTTTCAAGGAAGATTAGGATAAATTATCGATTTTCCTAATTTTCCCCGCTGATCAATCTTTCTAACTGTCCCTTATGCCTTACTGTGCCTGTTGTAACACCAAATTGCTGCATCACATTGGACGCTCTCGCTCTTATTGGTACTGTAGTTCTTGCCGGCAGGAAATGCCAGTTTCAGAGGCCGAAAACTGTAATCAGGGGCTTTATTCCCTATCAAGGAGAATTAAGAGTTAAACTCACTTATTTCGCAACAAGGACAAATTTTATGGCAAAAATTGGCTTATTTTTTGGCACGCAAACCGGCAAAACCGAAACGGTAGCGGAAATGATTCAGAAAGAATTTGGAGGTGAGGCAATTGTAGAATTACACGATATCTCCTCCGCTTCTACCGAGGATTTTGCCCCCTACGATGCCCTGATTATCGGTTGTCCCACATGGAATATCGGCGAATTACAAAGCGATTGGGAGGGTTTTTACGATGAATTGGATGACATTGATTTCGTCTCCAAAAAGGTCGCTTATTTCGGGATGGGGGATCAAATCGGTTATGCGGATAACTTTCAAGATGCTCTGGGGATACTGGAAGAAAAAATCGCCTCCCTGGGGGGTAAAACCGTCGGTTACTGGCCGACAGAAGGTTACGATTTTAACGAGTCGAAAGCCCTAAAAAATGGCAAATTTGTCGGTTTAGCCCTCGATGAAGACAACCAATCCGATTTAACTGAACAACGGATCAAAACCTGGGTCGCGGGACTTAAGGGCGAATTTGGCGTTTAGTTAGCTATCAATCAGTTATCAGTTATCAGTTACCAGTGAATAGTATTAAGTGGCTAGTTCGCAGCTTTCTTTTCATCGATTACTGATTACTGTTTACTAATCACTGAAAAATCCCCTATATCCTTGATTATTATGTCTCGATTACCTGATGCAGTTTGGATTAATGTTAACCCCAGTTTTCGCCGTTTTGATCGCCCAGTGTTGGATTTTTTAGCCAGGGAAATTGCGATCGCTGATTGGCAATACTGTCAATCTCTTGATGAGCCAGCTTCTCTTGATATTGCCTTGGTATTAATACAAGATTACCTGAAACAATGCGATCGACCGCTGCATTTAGTCGGCCACGGCACGGGGGGATTAGTAGGATTACTGTATGCGCGTCGTTATCCGGAAAGGGTAAAATCCTTAACTTTGCTCTCTGTGGGAGTCTATCCGGCGATCGATTGGCAAGCTCATTATTATGTGCTATCAAAATTACTGCCTTGTTCTCGTCAAACTCTGCTCAATCAATCGGTTCACAATCTTTTTGGTCATCAATCCTGCGCTTTAACCCAAGAATATCGCTATCTCTTGGAAGAGGATTTATTATTGTCCCTTTCTCCCCATAATCTCTATCAGAATGCCCATTTCCCCCCGGGGACAGTTCCCGTACCCCTGTTAGTCTGTGGGGGAGATATCGATACGATTATCGATCAGCATTTATTGCAGGGATGGCAACCCTGGTTAAAGTCAGGCGATCGCATTTGGAGTTGTCACAAAGGGCGTTATTTTTTCCACTATTCCCACCCCTACAGCGTCAGTCAAGAGATTTTTAGTTTCTGGCGATCTCTAGTTCCACAGGAATTTCTTTCTGAGCAAACTGTAATTATTCCTTAATTGACAAAAATCGAGATTTATGTTAAGGCTAATACCGCTCTTTTGTCCGATCGCGATCTGGATAACGCTGCTGTTCTTTTTTACTGCTCTTTTTCTTGCTGTTGCCCAAGGGCGCCGGCAGTTGCAAAAGCTGCATCGAATTCCCTGTAGTCGCTGTGTTTTTTGTACTGGAGATTATCGCTTGAAATGTGCGGTGCATCCAATGCGCGCTTTTTCGGAAGAGGCGATCGATTGTCGGGATTTTGAGCGAGAAATTCAGGAAAATCAGAAAATGGGTTTCTTGAAGAAACCTGTTTTCTCAGTTTCTTTTCTCGTCATCATAACCTGGATTCTGGCTGTTAAGTTGAGAATATCGTCGATAATACCTGCTTTTTAAAGTAGGGAGACTTCCAGTTTGAGCGGTAAGCTAAGTAGTCATGCAAAATTAATTACCTGCCCGATCGAGCTAAAACCCTTACGGGGCAATGATCGTCATGTGTAAATAATTTTGCCTAGGTACTTATCAGCGTTGAGCTTGCCGCTAGAGGATTTGAGCGCATTTTTCTCTCAGACATCAGCCCTGCTCTGCTAAGATGATAATGATTATCGTTTTAACTGGCAATGGTCAATCAAATTAGGTATCCTCTAACAGAAAGCCCCGTTATCGAGGAAGATTCGCAAAAAATCGTAAAAATACGTCATACTTGCGCCCATGTCTTAGCAATGGCCGTACAAACTCTCTTTCCTGAAACCAAAGTTGCTATTGGTCCTTGGACAGAAACGGGATTTTACTACGATTTCGATCGCCAAACACCCTTTACCCCCGAAGATTTGGAGAAAATAGCGGCAGAAATGGGGCGAATTATCGGGAAAAACCTGCCAATTATCCGAGAAGTGCTGGAAAGAAGCGAAATTACCGCAGAAATCGAGCGCCTTAATCAACCCTACAAAAAGTTAATTTTAGAGAGAATTCCCCCAGATGAAACCATTACCCGTTATTTTATCGGTAGTCCGGACGCAGGACGGAGCGATCGAGAACCCTCGTTAATTGATGGCGCTGTTTCTCCCCCAGAAGAATTTTGGTGGGATCTGTGTGCGGGACCCCATCTCAACTCGACGGGGGAAATTAACCCAGATGCTTTCGTCTTGGAGAGTGTAGCGGGTGCTTATTGGCAAGGAGATGAAAAACAGCCGCAATTACAGCGAATTTACGGCACAGCTTGGCAAACCCCCGCAGAATTACAAAATTATCTCCAACAAAAAGAAGAAGCGCAGCGACGAGATCATCGCAAATTGGGACAACAATTAAAATTATTTAGCATCCAAGAAGATGCCGGTGGCGGCTTAGTTTTTTGGCATCCCCGGGGTGCAACAATGCGTTATTTAATCGAAGATTATTGGCGCCAAGCTCATTTAGAAGCGGGTTATCAATTTCTTTATACTCCCCATCTAGCTAATTTAGATCTGTGGAAAACTTCTGGACATTGGGACTTTTATCGCGACAATATGTTTGAGGCGATCGAGTTAGAACAGCAAAGCTATCAAATTAAGCCGATGAATTGTCCTTTTCATGTTTTAACCTATCAAAATGACCTGCATTCCTATCGAGAATTTCCCCTCAGATGGGCAGAATTAGGCACAGTTTATCGTTACGAGCGATCGGGGGTTTTACACGGATTAATGCGGGTAAGAGGTTTTACTCAAGATGATGCTCATATTTTCTGTTTACCAGAACAAATTGCCGCAGAGATTCTAGGAGTTTTAAATTTAACCGAGAAAATTCTTTCCGATTTTGGCTTTACTAATTATCAGGTAAATTTATCGACTCGCCCCAGTAAATCCGTGGGTAGCGATAGTGTTTGGGAATTGGCAACCGCGGCTCTAATTGAGGCCTTAAATGCTAAAAAGTGGGATTATATTGAGGATCAGGGAGGTGGGGCTTTTTATGGTCCGAAAATTGATATAAAAATTCAAGATGCGATCGGTAGAATGTGGCAATGTTCAACGATTCAGGTCGATTTTAACTTGCCAGAACGCTTTGATATGCAATATGTCGCTAGGGATGGTAGTCGCGAAAGACCGATTATGATTCATCGAGCTATTTTTGGCTCTTTGGAAAGATTTTTTGGTATTTTAATCGAGAATTATGCGGGAGATTTTCCTCTCTGGTTAGCACCTATTCAAGTCCGTTTATTACCCGTTAGTGATGAACAGCATCATTATGCTTTAGAGGTAGCAATGCAGTTAAAACAAGCTGGTTATCGAGTGGAAATCGATAAAAGTGGTGAGCGTTTAGGTAAACAAATTCGTACAGGAGAACTAGAAAAAATCCCTGTCTTAGCTGTGATTGGAAAACGAGAAGTTAGCAGTAAAACTCTAAGTGTTCGCACTCGACAAGGGGGTGATCTAGGTTCGATGACGCTGGCAGATTTATTAGAAAAAATGCAAACAGCGATCCTATCTAAAACTAATCTCTGAAACTTTTGTATAAACCAGCAATTAGTGGATATCGATCCCCTCCAAGCGAATTTAACAGGGTTGAGAAAAGCCTATTTTCTGCCAATTAATTAACTTACAAGTGGGTTAGCTGCCATGAGTTCTTTGATAATTCCTCTCTCCGATTCCCTCCCTTGCTTACCAAAATCGGGAATGCCTGTCACGATTATTACTGGTTTTTTAGGGAGTGGAAAAACCACCTTACTAAATCATATTCTTGACAATAAAGAAGGGTTAAAAGTTGCCGTATTAGTCAATGAGTTTGGAGATATTAATATTGATTCTCAATTGCTTGTTTCCATCGATGAAGATATGGTAGAATTGAGTAATGGCTGTATTTGTTGTACGATTAATGATAGTTTAATTGAGACAGTCTATCAGGTCTTAGAAAAGGAAATTCCCGTGGACTATCTAATCATTGAAACCACAGGATTAGCCGATCCTTTGCCAATTATTCTGACCTTCTTGGCCACAGAATTAAAATATCTGACTCGCTTAGATTCTATTATTACCCTCGTGGATTCTGAAACCTTTACTGCCGATCATTTTGATAGTAATATTGCCCTTAGTCAAATTCGTTATGGTGACGTGGTAATTCTCAATAAAATAGATCGAGTCAGTTCCAAGAAATTAGATGATTTAGAAAAGTTTATTCGTCGAGAAAAAGAGGGTATAAGACTCCTAAAAAGTAGTTATGGTCAGGTTCCTTTGGGTTTATTGTTAGATCTAGGTTTAACTAAAGAAGAATTGTATAAAAACCAGTTGAGAGACTTTCAAAAAAATCGCCCAATCTCCAGTGATAATCAATCTCCTGAAGACTTTAATTTTGTCTCCTTTGTTAGCGATAAACCATTTAATCTAGATAAATTTGAGCCTTTTCTCACGGAAAAAATGCCGATCAATGTTTTTCGAGCTAAAGGTATTCTCTGGTTTCAACAAAGCGATTTAAAACATATTTTTCAATTGAGCGGTCTTCGTTACGATCTGCAAGCAGTAGAATGGGACACTGTACCCAACAATCAATTAGTTTTTATCGGCAGAAATTTGAATAAAGAGGAAATGGTAGCACAACTAAACGAATGCTTGGCTAGTTCGCAAAAAATTAAAAAGGACAAACTATGAATAGATCTCTTGCAGAAATCAAAAATCGTTTTTAGGGTTAGGAGTCAGTAGCCAGTAGTCAGGAGAATTAAGAATGAATAATAATCAATTAAATGGTCTATTTACAGATTTTATGCCATTTAACCCTTATTTTTGCGGCGATCAATTCAGCGAGAAAACGATCTCTTCAAGAAACCCGTTTTCTCGCTGAAAAAACTATCCCGAAAGCGATCGATTAAGGGAACAATTAAAAACGAAGGGAATTATCTTAGTTGATTTACCCGATGGACAAAGCCAATGGTATCCTAGAGAAAAGAGCCATAACCATGATTAATATCTCAAGAGACCGCCAATTTTTCCCCAAATAACCTTACTAAGTCGAGAGGATTGGTTAAGGAAGATTACTTGCCCCAATCTAACTTATGCTAGAATGATTATCATTACCACAGTAGAGAAGGAGCAGAATGATTATCGTGGTGACGGGGGGTATAGCTGCGGGAAAAACCCATTGGATTCGCGAACAAATCGCTCAGAGCAAGCAGCCAAGTCTATATTTTAGTCCCCAGACGGAAACTTTTCCCATTGATCATCTCACTTTACAGAGTGACTTTCCCCAGTTGTCCTCTATTTCTAGGGAAGAAGAAGACCTTTTGAGCAGTTTATCGATGGAAAACACGATCTATATGGAAGTACCATGGCATTTAGACACCCAATCCCTCGAAAGCTTTCTAAAACCCCTCAATTGTCATCGGGTAGCGATTACGTCTCCAGACGAAGAAATCCCCGAAGGACAAGTTCCCGTCGATGAAATTGTCATCAGTCCCGTCAAAACGACAATAAAAGGTGATCAATGGTTAAAAAAACGAGAAATACAGATTTATAGAGCCGTTTTAACGGGAGAAATCCTCGATTTTTCCAGTTTAACTACCTTTTGGACAGAATTAACCCAAGGGGCCTATGGGGAAGTGCTGCGGGTTAAAAGTATCTTCGATATCATCGATGGTCAGTGTATTTATGGGGAATTTATGGATGAATGGCCAGAAAAAGACTTTCAAAGCTTAAATTTCCCCTTAAATCTCGATGGGAGACCGAATCGCTTCAGTGGGATTGAAATCGTCGGTCGCAATCTCGATAAACCGATAATTGCCGATACCCTGAGTGATTGTTGTCTGTCCGATGAGGCACTTTTCTATTATCAACAACAATTTCAAGAATCTTTAGAGCCAGAAATGGAGTTAATCTGATGAAAATAGCCGTTTTATCCTGTATTCATGGCAATATGCCCGCTTTAAATGCTGTTTTGCAAGATTTAGACCAACAGGGTTGTCAAGAAATCTACTGTTTAGGGGATTTAGTCGGGTATGGACCCCATCCTAACCAAGTGGTGGAAAAAATCCGTCAACTGGGGATTACTACAGTACAAGGGTGTTGGGATGAGGATATCGTTGAGGGATTAAATGCCTGTGAATGCAGTTATCCGTCGCTTTTAGCAGAAAAACGCGGTAGATTAGCTCATGAGTGGACAAACCAAATGATCACCCCAGAAAACCGTAATTATTTGTCAAAACTGCCCGAAATTTTTAAGCTAGATCACCTCTGTTTTGTTCATGGTAGTCCCCAAAGTAACCATGAGTACCTTTTAGCCGAAATGGACGCTTTTACAGCTTTAGAACGGGTTTTATCGGTAGATACAGAGGTTTTATTCTGTGGACATACCCACATCCCCTACATTCGCACTCTCGACGAGGGAAGCTTGCAAATAAAAGTGTATCAACCCGATGGGGAACAGTCGCGGCAATTTACCACACCGGTTAAACGTATCATCAACGTGGGATCGGTGGGAGAACCGCGTCACGGTCGTCCAAATGCCACCTATGTGATTTACGATCGAGAAACGGCAGCGGTACAACTGCGAGAAGTGGCCTATAACTATCAAGAAACCTGTCAGGCTATTTTAGCATCGGGTTTACCTCCTATTTTCGCTTGGCGATTGGCTAAGGGTCTAGAATATGCGGAAAAAGCCGATGATCCGACTCATGTTTGCGAACGTTAATTTGTGATAAATCAAGAAATTATGTGGGCGATTTTAAGCGGTATTCAAGGTAATTTACCAGCCTATCAAGCGGTCTTGGAAGATCTTCAGCAACGGTCAGTTACTGTAGAAAATTTATATATTTTAGGAGATTTTATCGGTGTTAATCCCGATAGTGAAATGCTGGTGGAACAAATACGTTATCCCACTAAAAATAACTTATATCCGCAGGTTTGTCGGGGATGGTGGGAAGAACAATGTTTAATTTTACACAGTTTGGGAGCAACAGGAGAACCGACAGAATTAATCGCTAAATATGGAATTGATAGCACTAAACAACTCTGGGACGCAGTTTCTTTAGAAACGGTGCAATGGTTACGAAATCTCGATTTTGGTTTTGTCGAGTTGGATTGTTTATTAATTCATGGCAGCACTGTCAGTGTTAGTGAAGAATTAACCCCCGATACTCCCCCATGGCAAATTTTAGATCGACTGCAACGGATGGGAGTTAATAATCTATTTTGTGGTCGCGCAGGAAAAGTTTTTGATTATTCTTTACAGTCCGCTAATTTAACTAGCACTGTTACTACTTTAGATAAACGGCAAACAAGGGAAACTTTGACGATTCAAGATAAGCGTTTAATTGGGGTTGGTAGCGTTGGTAAAGAATTAAATAAAGCAGTTTACACTCTCTATAATCCCAGTAATAATTGCGTGGAGTTTAGAACCGTATCTTATTAATCTTTCAGAGATTAATTAAATATTAAAGATTAATTTGGTTGCTCTTGATTATGATATAATGCCGAGTAAAAGCAATTATTCTTAGTTAGATTAAAGATAGAATCAATCTAGTTAACTATGAGGTAATAGTTATGGTGGTCACTTCAGACGCAGCTAATCTCCAGAAATTTTCTTGGCAGTGGCAAAATCAAACTTTTGAGATTGTTTACGATATTCAAGGACAAGGTACACCCGTTTTATTATTACCTGCTTTTAGTACCGTTTCCAGTCGCAGAGAAATGGCAGGGATAGGGAAAATATTAGCGACAAAGTTTCAAATATATAGCTTGGATTGGTTGGGTTTTGGTGATTCTGAACGACCAATTCTCAACTACGAACCCGCTATTTTTAAACAATTATTAATTGATTTTGTTCAGTCCACTTTTAAGCAATCAGTCACCATTATTGCGGCAGGTCACGCGGCGGGATATGCCCTCAATTTAGCCAAAAATTACCCCAATTTACTAGATAAATTAGTCTTAGTTGCTCCCACTTGGTTGGGTCCATTGTGTGCCATGGGATTGTCCCCAGAAATGCGTAATTTCTTGCGGGAAATGGTGCGTTTTCCTTTGTTAGGAGAAGGGTTATATTTTCTCAACACCACTCCTGCTTTCCTGCGTTTTATGTCTAGTCGTCATGTTTATGTAGATGGGGAAAAATTAACACCCGAATTAATTGCCCAGAAACATAAAATTACTCAACATCCTCACGCTAGATTTGCCCCAGCTGCGTTTGTGACGGGTAAACTGGATCCAGTGACTAATCGTCAGCAATTTATCGATTATTTTGCTGATTTAAAGCTGCCAGTGTTAGTAATTATCGCCGAAAATGCACCCCCAAAATCGAAAGCAGAAATGGAAGCTTTAGGGACTTTACCCCAAGTACAAACGCTAAAACTACGAGGAACTCTAGGAATTCATGAAGAATATCCCATCCCTGTAAGTGAGGCAATATTGCCTTTTTTAGGCTAAGTTCGGGATTAGAGGAGATTTTCTACCCAAACCGAATTTAACTCCTAGTTTTCATTGACCGACGAAAGCAGTAGTTAAACTATCATGAGTCAAAAAATGGGTCAAAAACACCGACACTTTGATTAGCAATAAAAAGTCAAACAATAGCAATTATAATTAGGGTTTGCTGAAAAAGTTTGTTGGTGGAGGCAGGGTGTGGGGTGTAGGGTTTTACTGATTTTGAGGACGTTCGGCGAGCTCAGTCGAGCCGGGGTCAATTACCTAATTTTCAGGGAAAAAGTCCAGGGATTTTCCCCCCAATCACTCCCATATTTGGTACTTTTTGATTGACAAAAAGTCTAAAAGTCTTACCCAACAAGGTTTTTAGATTTATTCAGCAAACCCTAATTAATGATCGACACCGCTAACTTCTAAGCGCCAGCAATCTTTCAATAATTGAATTAATTCCCCTCTAGAGCAATGGAGAGAACGCAACACACCCAAAAGCTGAACTAAATCGTAGGGTGACTCGATCTGCACCGTCAGGGGGGAGTACATTGGACATTGACAGCAAATACCAAGGGAAAGAAGACGATAATAGACTTCCCGTCTTTCCCCAGAGGAGAGAGGTGGGGAGTAAAGGAGTTTTTCGGGGGGACTATTCATGGTTGCGGGGGAAATCTCATAACTTCATTATCACACAGTTGCAAATAATTATCAATTGGTTGAAAGCTAATCGCGATCATTCTCAGTCTCGATCGAGGGGATATTTCGAGGTGAAATCTTGGTCTTTGGCTGTTGACAGCTTTGAATGAGGGGTATAAGGAAGCTCATCTTTGGTAAGTCCCATCAGTTGGAGGAAATTTTTCTGGAAGATCCCTGTTGATTTTATTGAGAAAATTATGCAATAATTAGAGGAGAAGGTAATTCTACTAGCGGTGGTACTTATGCGGGAACCTCTCGTCACTCGTCTATTTCAACCCCGTGACCCCCTACCCTCGCGTCTGGATGCTCTTTGGTTAATCAATCGCGGTGTGGTTAAGGTGATGACGTGGGATGAGGAAGGAGAAATCGTCATCCTCGGCTATTGGGGAGAAAATGATGTGGTCGGCCGTCCCCTATCGCAGATTCAACCCTACGAGATGCAGTGCTGCACTAGCGTTGAAGCTACTTGTCTTCCTCTTGAACGGGGTAGCAGTCTTTCCTCGGCTCTCTGTCGTCACGTTCAACAAACTGAGCATTGGCTCTGTTCCCTGCGTCGCGATCGGCCTAGGCTGCGTTTTCTGAAAACTCTAATTCAATTATCGCAAAAGTTCGGTCGTCCCGCAGAAACGGGCCAGCGTATCGATATCCGTTTCACTCATCGGGAATTAGCCGAAATGGTCGGGATGACCAGAGTGAGCATTACCCGACTCATCAATGAATTCGAGCAACAAGGTCTGATTTCTCGTGCGGGAGGACATATTATTGTTTTACCTTCTGCTGACACCCAATTTCATCCTTATTAGGAGATAAACCTATGGCGATTATTCACTGGGATAAATCGATTCTGACTTTTCATCTCAAAGAAATTATCGAAGATCACGAATCAGGAGATCGAACGGCTCTCTTTGGTTTGGGAACAATTGTTATCGGTGCGGTTGTGCTGCCAGCTGCGGTCAAATTAGGCCGACCAATTCTCAAACAAATTATCAAAAGTGGCCTATCTCTCCAAGCTCGATCGTCACTGATCAAAACTCCTACTATTCCCCACAACCCGATCAATAATTAATTGGATTGCCTCTAGTTAGGGTTTGTGGCAAAAAGTTTTTCCTGTGGGGTGTGGGGTTTTATCGATTTTGAGAGGGTCAATTACCTAATTTTCAGGGAAAAAGTCCAGGAATTTTCCCCCCGATCACTCCAATGGTTGGGACTTTTTGAGGAAAAAAAAGTCCAAAAGTCTTACCCAACAAGATTTTTAGATTTATTCAGCAAACCCTACATAACTGAGGTAAGAGACTCTTGCTGACTTGCTTGCAGATGGGATTGAGCGCGAACAGCGCGGAACATCCCAAAACGACATAAACCCGTGCCAAAGGCCAAACGCATCAGCAGAATTGTCGGCACTTCTCGGACGGATTTAAGCAACCCAGTTAGACCAAATTGCCACCAGCCTTGGGGACGAATCACCCCCTGCCAAATGGTATCAATCCAAGAGGGTAGAGTGGCTGTTGTCCAGTCAGCAGTCACCACTTCCCCATCTACCAATCCCGTGGCCGCCAACTGTTCGGCAAAACCTTCGATACTGGCAAAAGCGGGGTGAGACCACTGATCCAAAAGTTGGCGCATGACGGGACGTTCCCAGAAATTAAGCGGTTTTTGACGGTCATCTCGCTGATTCCAGTCCGCTACCACCAGGACTCCCCCTGGTTTGAGAACTCGCAGTAATTCCCCAGCAAAAACGGCTTTGTCCGGCATATGGGGACCGGCTTCGATTGACCAGACCACATCAAAACTCTCGTCGGGAAAAGAAAGGGCCATGGCATCATCGACCAAAAAGCGAGCATTTAAATCTGGGGGTGTTAGTTCTTTGGCCCGTGCCACTTGTTTGGGACTAATGGTGACACCAGTAACGGCAAATCCGTAGTCCCGGGCCAGAATGCGACTGCTGCCACCAATACCACAACCGACATCAAGGAGAGTTGCACCGGCGGGTAATTTGTCCAAACCTCCCCAAGAGACCATTTCCGCCACAAAGTCGGCTTTTGCCGCTAGAAAGTCTTTTTTTTCTGGTGGGGAACCGTAGTGACCTAAATGGATGTGTTCCCCCCAATAATATTCTAAAATCCCGTCCTCGGTCCATTGGTCGTAGGAATTGGCCACCGAGTCCGACGATTGGTACTTGCGAGAGGAAACAAAATAGACGACGATAGCGATCGCTAGGAGTAACCCTAAAGATGATGTCACCAAAAGTATATTCATTCAATCCTACTGGGCAAACTGACACAAAGCTTAATATCTCTTAAAGATTATATAACTTTGAGGTTCTGCCGGCTGAGGGCTAACAGGGTTGAGTGACTTTGGTTACTCACCAGAAATTAACTATCGCGTAATGAGGGTTCCGAATTAACCCCACTGGGTAGAACCACTTGATGATCGCGTTCGGCTATGACTTCTGCTTTGGCCTCGGCGACGATATCCCCCAGCACTTCTGCTGTTTCGGCCAAGGAACTCTTAGTTTTTTCGTAGAGAACAACGCCAGTTTTAATCGTTGCTTTGGCGACCGGTTTCAGTAAAGAAATCACGGTGGGGGCCAACAGCAGCGCACCGATTCCGAAAACGATCGCTTTCCCTGGAGTAATTTGTGCTAGTTTTCTCGTTTGTTCTAACATCTGTGTTTTTTCCATGAGCTTTAAACCATTGATTTTGTTGCCTTCAGTCTGTAGATAGCAAAAGTTTTTAACTTAGAAGCATTATCTACCTACGAGTACCATTATAGAATAGTTTTTGAGGGAATATTATTAAGTTTTTTTTCAAGAGAATATAGCCTAGATATTCACCTATCAGTTATTAGTGGATGGGTCAAGACTTCCCCAGATACCGACTCTTAAACCATCATAACAATCTTTGATTTTTATGATGGTTTAATGTCTATTATCACCTCGCTCGAATTCTTCTAATGGAAAAGAACGGGAGGAGAGAATATTTTCTAAATCCAGTCGGTTATAGATGGCTTTAATTAACTTTTTGCTCAATTTTTTAGTAACTTTTTTGGCAATTTTATTAGCTAATTTATCATATTTACTCATGGAGTCTCCCTTTGACCTTGTAGTTGATGAAAAACCAGAGGACGCAAACTATTTAAACCGGCAATAATTGCTGTCCCGTTATGAATTGCGGTGGCTAAAAGTGGATTAAGACCGATGCTAGTGGCCAAAACGAGGGCGACTAAATTCGGGGCGACCACTAGAAAAATATTTTGTTCAATTAAAGCTTTAGTTTCTTGGGCAATAGCGATCGCCTCTAGTAAACTGCTCAGATCATTATTCATCAGTACCACGTCGGCGGTTTCTCTTGCCACTTCCGAACCCTTCTCGAAAGAAATCGACACATCTGCATAGGCCAAAGCCACGGAATCATTGAGACCATCGCCAACAAAAGCGACTGTATGGCCAGAGCGATGCAATTCTCGAACTATTTTAGCCTTTTGTTCGGGAAAAGCCTCAGCATGAACCTGGCCAAAGGGAATATTTAACGCTTGCGCCACTTCTTTCGCCCTTTGTTGATTATCCCCCGTCAACAGATGCACAGTCATGCCATAATCTTGCTGTAGGCGATCGATTAACCAACGACTATCGGCACGCAAAGGGTCAGTATAGTGGATTACCCCCTGAAATTGCCCATTACAGGCCAGATAATTGCGAGACACCCAAGCACTGGCGGGGTTGGCTAAATCACCGCCAAATTCGTCTAAATTGACCCCTTGCTGGCGTAAAAACTTGTCACTGCCCACCAATACCTGATTACCATCAATTTCTGCCCGCATTCCTAGTCCTAACTGGTAATCCCAATCTCCCCTCGGTAAGATTTCCACACCCTGGCGCTGGGCATAGTCAGCGATCGCCATAGCGACGGGATGGGTGATCCTTTGTTCGGCCGAGGCCGCTAATTGGAGAATTCGTTCTGGGGATAAGCGGCCAGGGATAGTTTCCACTCCCACCACCATCACTTCCCCCGTGGTCAAAGTTCCCGTCTTATCAAAAACAATCGTATCGATATCTGCCAATAACTCCAAAGTTCTGCCACTGCGTACCAAAACCCCGTGACGGGTGGTATGATTCAACGCACCTAAAAAAGCTGTAGGTAAAGATACCCGAATCCCCGTGACAAAATCGAGGGTGAGAATAGCGGCGGCCCGGGCAGCATCTCGGGTGGTGAGAAAAATTAGTGATGCTAACCCTAAAGAAGGCAAAATCAGGCGATCAGCCAGATTAGCGGCATAATTGGCCATGCGGGTATCATGGACAGGAGCTTTTTGCAGAAGTTCGATACTGGCAGCGGCGCGAGTTTGTTGACCGACTCGTTCACAGGTGAGGCGGATCTGACCGGAACGAACTAAGGTGGAGGCATAAACGAGAGTTCCTTTTCGGGCGACAATAGGCAAGGATTCCCCGGTTAGTTGCTGTTGGTCGATTACCGCTTCCCCTTGCCAGACTGTGCCATCAACGGGGATGCTTTCCCCGGGATAAACCACCACTGTCTCGCCAATTTGGACAGCATCACTGGTAATTTGCTTGATTTCGCCGTCTTTTTCCACCCAAGCGTAATGACCGATTGTATCTAATAAATTAGCCGTTCGTTTTTCCGTTGCCCTAGCGGTACGATCGCGAATAATGTCCCCCAATTCATGGAGGGTGATAATCAGGGAAGGTGTCAATAATTTCCCTTGAAAACCGCTAAAAATCAGGGCTAAGAGGTCTAAACAATCGATATTTAGTTTACGCTCTCCGAAGATACTTTTCAGCGCCCGGGCTGCCACGGGAAAAGCTGCGGCTAAAAGGACGCTTCTGGCCAAGATGCTCAAACCGGGTTGGGGAAAACGTTGACAGGCGATCGCAAGGAGGGTGGCGGCGGTAGGAAGGGCAAGGTTAGACCATTCTTCTTTACCTAGTTTTTGGGGCTTGTCTGGCTCGATCGAAGACTCGTTGGGCTGATTGAGCATTTTTTGCCAAAGCGAGCCAAAATCCCTGTTTATTTCAGGGGTGAGGGCGGGAGCATACTCGATCACCAGAGAGGCGGCGGCGGCGTTGATGCGGAAATGGGTAATGGCGGGATGGGAAGTTAATTTTTGTTCTAAGGTCTTGACAAAATGCCTATCAGATGCTAGGCGGGAAATTCGCAAGCGCAGCCGACCAGGGAGAGAGTGAACAACGCTTACGGAATTGAGGGAAAGTTTGCTTAAGTTCATCGGAGTAAAATCTAGCTAGTTTCAAGATTACTGTCAGAATTGGCTAAATTAAGTAGATTGATCAGACGAAAGCCTAAATCTAACTCGGAGAGGCCGGCTGCTTCGTAGGTAATTGCCAGAGAGGCAGCGGTAGGATTAAGGCGATGACTAAGAACAATTGTCTCAGCTGCGAGGAGGTGGTTTAATCTTTTAGCAAAGGCAGCATCTTGACTTAAACGGTCGATACGAAGGCGAATTCGTCCCGGTACCGAGTGAACAATGCGACAACCCGGTATTATTTCCTGATTGCTATAATCTGGGCTTTTTTCGGCAGTTTTTGGGTCACTGGTGAAGGGAGATTTTAACTGTTGGAAAATTTGTCGCGAGATACTGGCTACGGCTAAATTAACTAATAGTGCATTGGCCCCTCGCAGTTGAAAACGACTGGTAATAAATAATCCCATTAAAACTGGAATAATCATCTCCACTTCATTATGTTCTCGCAGAAATTCGGCCAATTGTATTTGCGGATCCTCGCTGGTGGCCGATTGTGTCGAGACAATTTCTGTGTTAGTGATCATAATTTTATCTCCTACAAAAAGATAGTAAGTAGTCGTGCAAAATAAATTTCCTAGTGAAGATGGGCAAAAGGCAAAAGCTTTATCGAAATGTGTAATTAATTTTGCCTAGGTACTTATTCAACTCTTAGTTGTTTGTCCCTGTGGAATTGCCCTCAATCCATTCGTAAAAAGCCATAGATTCCGGGGAACAACGGCTGCATCCTCCGCATTTTTCTAGGGAAATCAGGCGAATTCGCCCTTTTTTCAGCAAGCGATCGAGCATGGGACTTAAGGCATCCGCTGACATCCGAAAGTGTGTAGATAAGTCAGACAGAGATGCTTTCTGATTTTTGGCAAGATAAGCCTGTATATCGGTTAAAATCATGGTTTATAAGCGAAAAAAATCGAGAAAAGTTACTTGATTGCGGTGGGTTACGGCGAATCTAAATAATTTGTTAGTTGCCTAGCTTTTTGTCGCCTAACCCACCCTACTTTTAAATTGCGGGACGGTTGATTTTTCGGGGACGGAGATTTTTTAAGGTGAATAAAACCCCGACTACGGTTAAACCCATCAAGACTATCCAAAAGAGAGAAAATCCCGGATGTCGAGAAAAAGTGGCGATTTGATAGAAGGAAGTGGCAACAATATAGGCCATTCCTGTGGTCCAGAGGGCAATAAAAACAGTCCAACCGGCATTAGTTTCGCGATATACGGCCGATGTGGCCGAAACACAGGGAAAATAGAGCAGAACAAACAAAAGATAGGCAAAAGCACCCGCTTGACCATCAAATCTTTTCGCCATCGCCCCAAAGATTCCTAAATCTACCTCTTGCTCTTCGGCAGCCGTTTTTTGATCTTGCAGATTACCAATATTCAAACCCAAGGGATCAAGTAATTGATTGGGTAATTGCGCTAAATTGGCGGGAATAGTGGCGATAGCTGTCTGAATTTGCCCCCAAAAGTCGAATTTTTCGGCTGCTACCCCCTGATTAGGGTTATCTTCCCCCGCTAGTTGGCTGTAAATTGAGTTTAATGTGCCTACCATCGCTTCTTTGGCAAAAACTCCCGTAAAAATGCCCACCGTTGCCGGCCAATTTTGCTGCTCTAGTCCCATGGGTGAGAAAATAGGAGTTACAGCTTTACTGGTGGCACTTAAAACCGATCGCTCGCTGTCTTGATTACCAAAAGAACCATCAAAACTGACGGAGTTGAGTAGTCCCAAAATCATCACCATTAAAACGATAACTCGTCCAGCTTTCCATAAAAACGCTTGCAGACGTTCCCAAGTGCGAATTAAAACCCCTTTCAGACGCGGTAGATGATAGGGAGGCAATTCCATAATAAAGTGACTGATTTCTCCCTTGAGTAGGGTTTTTTTCATCACCAATCCCGTCAAAATAGCGGCGAGAATTCCTAAGATATAAAGACCAAAAACGATGTTTTGACCACCTATGGGGAAAAAAGCCGCCGCAAATAGGGCATAAACAGGTAATCTGGCCCCACAGGACATAAAAGGGTTCATCATAATCGTCATTAAACGATCGCGAGAATTTTCTAGGGTTCTGGTGGCCATAATTGCCGGCACATTGCAACCAAATCCCACTAGCATGGGGACAAAGGATTTACCCGGCAATCCCACCAAACGCATCAATCGGTCCATGACGAAGGCTGCCCGGGCCATATAGCCAGAATCCTCTAAAATTGACAAAAAGAGGAACATAAAGCCAATTACGGGGATAAAAGTGGCGACGGTTTGCACACCTCCCCCCGCTCCGTCAGCGAGCAGAGCAATTAGCCAACCGGGGGTATGGATTGTTTGTAAAACTTGGGCAAAACCATCGACAAAGATAGTCTGGGCAGTTAAATCGAAGAAATCGATAAAGGCAGCACTAACATTGATGGTAAACAAGAACATTAGGTACATTACGCCCAAAAATATCGGAATTCCCCACCAGCGATCAAGAACAATCCGATCGAGGCGATCGGACATGGTATCATTTATCTGTCCAGTCCGTTGAGTGGCTCCCTGGGTAACTTGTTGAATAAAGCCATAACGAGTATCAGCAATTAAAATATCGAGGTCTTCCCCTAAAACTTGGTGTATTTGTCGTCTATGCTTGACGATAATGCTTAATAGTTCCTGTGAACGCAATTCTGGGGCGATGCGATCCTCGTATTGCAGTAGATTTAAAGCAGTCCATCTTGGCTCAACGATCCTTTTACTGCTATGGTCGTTAATGTAGGCAATAATCTCGTTAAGAGCTTCCTCAATTACCGCAGGATAAGCCACATAAGCGGCAGTATGGCTAATATTACCAACTAATTCCCCAATTTTTTGCTTTAATTCTCCGATTCCTTCCCCTTTAACCGCACTAATCGCCACGACAATTGCATCCATGCGATCGCTTAAGAGTTGCGGATTAACCACAATACCCCTAGTTTTGGCCACATCCATCATATTCAGGGCAATCAACATCGGTAAACGCATCTCCATGATTTGGGTAGTAAGGTAGAGATTGCGCTCTAAATTGGCAGCATCGACGATATTAATCACTAAATCCGCTTCTCCTGACAGCAGATAGTCCCTAGCGACTAATTCATCCATTCCTGTCTCCCCTTCTTCCACATCGAGGGAATAGACTCCGGGTAAATCCACAAGGGTGATATCTTCCCCGTTAACTTGAAATTGTCCCTCTTTGCGATCGACTGTTACTCCCGGCCAGTTGCCGGTGCGTTGATTGGCCCCCGTGAGAGCATTAAAAAGGGTAGTTTTGCCACAGTTAGGATTGCCAATTAAGGCGATAATCGGTTTGACCATAATTTAGGATATTTAGTCACGAATAGGCTTAGATAATTAAATTTAGCTTTTTGGGTCTATTTGTTCGACGATTAAAGTGTCTGCCTCCTGTTTACGCAGACTGAGATTAAATCCCCGCACTCGAATCTCGACGGGATCCCCCAAAGGTGCCACACGAATGACGGTAAACTCTGTCCCCGGAGTTAATCCCATTGATAACAATTTTCCTTTGTATCCTCGTAATGCTCGGTCATAACCGACGACTTTACCCGCTTTTCCTATGGGTATCTCCCGCAGAAATGTTCTTACTTCAGGTAGGTCTTTTTGGGGTTCCAGTTTTTGCGGTTGACTGTCACTAACGAGGATTTTTTCGGCCATTTCTGCCCCGATACCAATACGATTGTCTTGAATGGCAATTAAAACTGACCCCCTCGGTTGGGAACTAATTACCTGTAATTGAATGCCGGGGTTTAATCCCATACCTAGGAGTCGATTAATCCCTCCCGTCCCCTGAAATCCCGCTAACCAGACGGTTTTTCCCATTTCCACTTGTGCTAAAGGATAAGTGGCAGCCAAGTCATTACCCCTGGGAGTGACATTATCTAATTCTGCCTCTGTACCGCCCCAATAGGAGAATTGGTCGTCTTTTTGCCAGTTTTCTGGTTTTTCTGGTTCATTAGCTCTAATTTTATCGTCCATGCTTTTCCTATCTCCAAAGGTAATGAAGGTCTTTCATTCAAGAGTGACAATAATTTCTTGATAGCTCATCGAGTTTACTGAAGTAGCTAAAGGGTGAGAACTCCCCTAATGTCAGCCTCAGTCAACGGTTTTTGAACTGTCTCAGAATTGCGATCGCTTAAATAAATGCTAATTATTCTCAATTACCAGTCTAATCCAAAAGGGGAGACAGAAAAGAAAAATATTTATTTAGGGTTTGCTGAATAATGGTAAAACCCTTTGAAAATAAGGCTTTTGACCTGTTAAAATCCGATGTTAGTGCTGCGAAAATCGGATTGGGACCCCCAAAAACCTGGCATTATCCTCCTTTCAGTACATAAATTAGTACAAAAAGAGAGGGCAACAAAGCCTGAAACGACCGGCTACTGACGACCGACTCCTAACCCCACCAACAAACTTTTTGCCGCAAACCCTACCTAGTGGTCTGCGGCAAAAAGTAGGGGCGAAGCATTCGGGCAATAACCTATCGGTGAAACCGTAGATTTTCTATCCGAATGCTTCGCCCCTACAGGACTACATTTCACATTTATTCAGCCAGCCCTAAGTAAATCGAATCTGTCTTTCTGTTTGTGTTCTTTATGCCTTTGTGTTTATCCTTAACTCTTATGGGATAACCGGACAGAAAAAAGTTTAGTTTTAAATATTGGCGATACTTTCAACACTTTAGCCCCCCTATTCTCTGGGTCTTCTTGTAGCTTAAAAAAGGGTGCATCTCACATTTGCAGAAATATCGACAATCAGCAATTATCAGTGACTCTTAAATTATTACAAATATATCAACAACTGCCTGTAATACCATTTTTCTTTATTCGTTTCCCTCACCCCCTTCCCTGTCCCAGAGCGTTAGAGGGGAGGGGGTGAGGGCAATTAACCATCTCTGCCATTACTTTTGAAAAATGGGATAATTCGTTGTCAGTATCTCCAAACATTGACATCCTCGCCGCCCTAAAAGTGCGGCGATTCCTAAACCTCACGATTTAAGTTTCTGCTTCCACCACCGTCGCATACCACAGTTAAAAAACCATGTACTGTCTTACACAGAGTCC
>NZ_SFBV01000180.1:0-2846 GCF_007095585.1 Microcystis sp. M_OC_Ca_00000000_C217Col | reverse complement strand
ATTCATCCCTCTTTGATTAGAAAAGATGATAAAAAAGCTGATTTCTCAACAGAAAAACTTATCTTAAATTCGGGCTGATTTTTGAGAGTTTTTGTTTTTTACTTTTTCAGCAAACCCTACTTAGAGTTTCGTCTTTGCTTCCTTAGTAGTATAAATTTACTATAAAAAATCGGAGCAAATATTTAGGGACGGTGATGATTATCAGAACTAAAATCAGCAACTCTGGAAAAGCGAAATATGGACAGTCCAGAATCTAGGCAGCCGCGCTGTAATAAGGCGAAGGCAGACTCGGATAAACTCGCAGGATGTGACGGAAGACTTCTTCCGTTTTTTCTTCCACTTCTTCGTCCGTGTAGAGATCGACGGGTAAACCAGTATTATCGCTGTATAAAAAGTTGTGAATAGTAGTTTTAACCTCCGCCCGACTGGATTCTTTATCTGGCCAACGATCGATCTTTAGTTTCTCTTGTTTTAGGGTTTCCAAAAGCCGCGTGGCGATCTGTTTAATTTTTTCAATTTCTTGCGGTGATAGATTCTCTTTGGTTAAAAGGTCGAACAGGGCCAGGGATTCCTCGTCTAATCCCTCGCTAACCGCCCGTTGGGACTCTTGATCGAGTTCCTGAATAAATTCTAATAAGGCCTCGAAGGTCTTTTCGATCGCCACCCGATCCTTCTCGAAATTATAATCAGCGATGATCTGCTCGTAATGTTCTTGAAAGTTCGTCCGTTGCAGATTCTGCTCGAGCATTGTTCGGAGACGGTTTTCGATGGCGTTTTTGAGAGTTTGGACGGTGGTATTCTTGCGATCGCTATTAGCGAATTCCTGTTTCAGACGCTCGCAGTTGATTTTACTGATGTTGTACAGTGGGGTATCATCGGCCCTCGCTTCGGTGGTTACATCGATCGCCCCGTCGATTACCGATCGCATTTCCAAGAGAATTTCCCCGATGTCTATTTTCTCCCGATCACCTTGAACGCATTTATAGATCAGTTTAATCGTGTCGTGAGCCGGACGGTAGTGATTAACCGATGGCTGATTAAGACAGGCCTTAAAAAGATGGAAGACCTCTTGGGAGAGGAGTTGAAAATTTTGTCGGGCCTGATCACTTCGATTGATCGCTTCCTTCGCGTCGTTAATGGCTTTATTGAAGGCGAAACTAGGTATTTTATATTCGAGGAGTGCGTCTAGGGATGCGTTACTTTCCCCGAAAAATTCTTTAACTGCCTCGATCGATCGGGCCAATTCATCCAGTAAATTTTCTTGCGGTTTCGTGGGGTCGAGACTAAGATGGTCTTCCCTGCGTCCCTGATCGGAAATTTGGGCGAGATCGGCGAGAGCTTGGCGGAGATTTTTGAGGATTCCGCAGTAATCCACGATTAAACCGTTAGTTTTGCCCTCGTTAACCCGGTTAGCACGAGCGATCGCTTGCATGAGCGTATGAGCTTTTAGGGGTTTATCGAGGTAGAGGGTGGAGAGGGAGGGAACATCGAAACCGGTCAACCACATAGCGCAGACGATGGCGATCCGAAAGGGGTGATCGGCTTGTTTAAAGGCATTTTCTGGGCTGATTCTTTTACCGTCCGCCAGTTCAAAGCCATTTTTGATTACACTGCGATGGCTGGTAATATCTAACCCTTGTTTCTGGAATTTGTCGATCTCTCCCTGTTCCTCGCTGACGATCACGGCCGTTAGGGTTGCTTCCATCCATTGAATCTGACGCTGACGATAGTTTTCCTCTTGGTCATCGGTAATTTTTTTGAGGTCTTTTTTCAGTTGTTGGATTTTTTCGCTCCAGTAACGATCGATCAGGTTATGCAGCTTGACACAGGTGAGCTTGTCGATACAAATCACCATGGCTTTGCCTGTTTCCCAAGCGGTGCTGTAATGTTCAACGAAATCACGGGCCAGCGCCTCCAACCGCTGCGGGGCCGTCAGGATGTAGTAATCCCTTCTTAATTCCCTTTCTAAACGGTCTTCTATCTCAACATTTTCGATCTCTAACTCTTCGATTTTGGCGGCGATCTGTTCGTTGAGGTCGTTGACGGCGATCGAGAGTTTATCACCCCTTGCATCATAGTAGAGGGGAACGGTGGCTTTATCCTCGACCGCTCTCTGGAAGTCGTAGGTGGAGACATAATCCCCGAAATAGCGTTTAGTGATCTCGTCGTTGCTGACTAGAGGGGTGCCGGTAAAACCGATAAAACCAGCGCCCGGAAGTGCAGCCCGGAGGTTGCTGGCCAGGGTTCCGTACTGGGTTCGGTGGGCTTCGTCGCTGATAATGATGATATCGTTTCGGGAGTTGTAGGGTTGGTCGGGATTGACGGTTTGGTTGAATTTCTGGATGAGGGTGAAAATATAGGCTTTATGCTCTCCCAGAAGACTCTGCAAGTGTTCGTTACTGGAAGCTTGGCAGAGTTCTTGCTCGTTATTGGTCAATCCGGAACCGGCAAAGGTATAGTAGATCTGTTTATCTAGATCTTCGCGATCGGTACAGATAACGAAGGTATAGTTTGCGCCTAGTTTACGGCGAATTTTGCGGGTGAAAAAAACCATAGAGTAGCTCTTTCCAGAGCCTTGGGTATGCCAGAAAACCCCTAGTTTGTTATCTTTTATCCCACCCTCCCGCCATCTTTTCACAGAATCGATCGCTTGGTTAACCCCTAGAAACTGGTGATTTCGGGCGATAATCTTGCAGGTTTTGCCAGTGGAGTTATCGAAAAGGATATAATTTTCGGCGTTGCATAATAGAGATATGAATGGAGGAAATCAAAATGCAATGCCCTGAATGTAAATCTACCCATATCCGTAAAAATGGCATCAATAAACAAGGTAAACAAAATCATAT
>NZ_SFBV01000018.1:0-2594 GCF_007095585.1 Microcystis sp. M_OC_Ca_00000000_C217Col | reverse complement strand
TAATTGACCACTGTTACATTTGGTAAATCGAGGAGTTGATCAAAATTTATCCACATAACCCACCTCCTGTTCTGTGTTACTATTATACCATGCTCACACAGAACCTAGAAGAGCCGTTTATCTTCTGTCAAACCTTTAGCTTGAGCCTTTTTGCCGACTTTATCCATAATTGAGATAAGACTTTCTGAATTTTCCTCAATTGTCAGATTAACTTCTTGTTCAGGAGAAAGACCTAACTGAGCGATTAGTGTAGGAATCTCCGATACCTTAATATTTTTGATAACTTGTTTCATGGCTTAACTAGGTAACTAGGTGTATCTTCAACTTTCATTGTACTCTATTTAATCACATTTAACAGTGTTCCTCAAATCGTCCTTGACCTCTTCGCCACAACTTCAACCCTCAAGCATAAACTAAAACCCTCTAAATCCATCAAAAAAGAAACCACAAAAGTAGGCTAAATTGCTTCTAAAAATACCATAAATGCCCCCTTCACTCAGTTAGTTTAGAGTGCGAAATGGCAGCCAGTGGAGAGATGATTTCAAGTCCTGTCATATTTTATCTTTATCTCTGACTGGCTGCCTAGACAAATCAGAAAGTAAAAGTCGTGCGGATAGTACCGATAACTAAGGTGGAATTGTTGTTATTAGAGTTAGGAGAAGTAATCACGATTACCCCCGGAGTAAGGGCAATATTATCAGTGAGTTTCCACTCATAAAATCCTTCAATATGAAAGGAAGTATCGGGATCATTAGTAGCACTGCCATCATTTAATCTAATACTAGAACTAGATACCCAGGGCTGCATACCAACAATAATACCCGCCGTATTTCCTTCCTTAAATAAATCAGGAAAAGCCAAAGTTACCGCCCAATTCCAGATATCTAAATCCCCGCGTTCTAGTTGTCCATCTAAGGTGCTAAGAGTGATAGCTTTTGTATAGCCACCCCAACCACCGAGGACAAAACCATCGACAATTCGCCAAGTAAATTGTAAACCCAAACTATTATTAATTGTCGGCACGGCCTCCCCGAATAGTTCTTCGGTGAAAAATCGGAAATTCGAGCGCTGGCTTCCCGTTCCCGTATCTAATTGGTTATAACCATGAAGGTAGGATAAAGCAATGCCAAAATTCTCGTTAGGAACATAACCCAGCTGCCCTAGGGCAGTATAGGAACCGTTAAATAAACCCGCACCCGGGTTAGGATCGTTAGCATCCCCGGCAAGATAACCGGCGCTGAATTGCAAAGCCCCATAATTACCCTGTAAACCGAGTCCAGTTTGTCCGGGGGCAAAATAAAGGGGATTGCGAGTACCAAAAGCGGAAAGCGCCCCACTAGCACCATCTCCATCCAAAAAGTTGAGGGTATTGGTAAAGTCATCTTTAGCACCTCCCGTCGCTTCTAACCAGAGTTGGATATTTTCCGTTAGGGGGAAACTGTAGTTTAAAACTTCTAGCAATAAATCGTTGCCGTCCGGTTGGGTAAAGGCTAAGGTACTTTCAAAAGTTCCCGTAGTATCGGCTAAATCGGCAATATTTCCCGTTGCTAGACGGGTATAGAGTAAATCTTTGCCTGTGAAGCTAGTATTTAATTCTAAACGGGCCCGATAACCAAAAGCTGGCACTTGGGGAATCCCTTCACCACCGTTTTTTTCTCCTGTGGCTACCCCATATAATGCCATCACCACTTCCCCGGTTAATTTAGTGGTGGTGGAAAATTGATTATTTTCCAGAAAAGCGACTCGATTTTCCAAGTTATCAACCCTAGCACCCAATGCCGCTAATTCGGTCTCGAATTCGCTAACTAATCGCTTGATTTTGTCTAGATCTTCTTTTAATACCGCTACTCCTTCTTGAATCAATCTTTCTAGGGTATTTAAGCAAGCATTCAACCCGGCGGCAAATTCCCAACGAGTTAAAGCGCGTTCACCGCGAAAAGTACGGTCAGGATAACCTACTATACAACCATACCTCTCCACGAGACTTCTTAAGGCCTCAAACGCCCAGGCGGTGGGAGAAACATCCCGCAATTGATTGACACTTGTTACCTGTGCCATGGGGTTACTAGAGAGGTTTTCGAGACTATTAGCCAGTACCGGACCAGAAAAACCCAGTAATATCGCTGCTGTTAGGAAATTTTGCTTGATTTTCATTGCTGTCTCTCACACCTACAAGAATGATTCTTATTATCAATGTAATCAGGTTAGCAAACTTTTTCCAGTTTGGCACTGTTGCCAATATTTTTTAAGTGTTATTTAAGATAAAATCTGGCTCTCTTAGGTTTGGTGGGTAAAATGTATTCTAAGATACAGTCCTGCGGGCGAGCGAGCGGAAGGAACCACAGAGACACAGAGGACACAAAGATTGATCGCTTCTATAGTAAGTTAAACTGATCACACAAAGAATAAGAGAGCCAAAATCTGAATTGCCTAGCATTTATTGGTTCAAATAAATCTTAAATGATAATAAAAAAAAGGCTCTTCTGGTTTTCGTGTGTTAATTTTTGTTATGAATTAAAGCAAGCAAACAGCTTAAGTCGAAGATGTTCAAAATTGGTAAATCCATAACTCATTCTTTTAATAAGCTTTATTTT
>NZ_SFBV01000179.1:0-26393 GCF_007095585.1 Microcystis sp. M_OC_Ca_00000000_C217Col | reverse complement strand
TGTTTCAGTTTTTCTATTAAGCTCAACATATATTTTAAAAGTTGCCGGTCACTTCTCATTTTACCTGATAGTGATCGCTTTTACTTTTGATATTCTGATGGGAGAATGAAACAGCCCTACCCGTTGGGGCGTGGCGCCGCCCCCAAACCCCGGAGCGCATTAGTTTTCCGGTGGGATGCTTACACGCAGCTGCTGATATATTTGTAATAATTTAAAAGTCACTGATAATTGCTGATTGTCCGTATTTCTGCAAATGTGAGATGCAGCCTCAACCCTTTTTTAGTCCTGTTGCTGCTAGAAAAATAGCCCCTAGAGTTTATAGAGTTCTTGCATAATTAATTTTTGAGAGTTCAAAAATGAGAAAAATAGACATAAAATTGCGTAAAATCCCTAAATAGAGCATTTAATTGATTAATGCTCATTCTTAATTCTCCTGACGACCGGCTACTGGCTCCTGACTCCTCACCTAAAGGAAGATTTTTGATTTTTGCAAGAGGTCTTATGACTAAAATTGTCATCATCGGTGCGGGTATAGTAGGGGCCACCATTGCCTACGAATTGAGCGCCATCGAAGGATTAGAAATTACCCTCATCGATGAAAAAAAACCGGGACAAGGAGCAACCGGGGCAGCTTTAGGGATTTTAATGGGTATTATCAGCCATAAAACTAAAGGTAGAGCTTGGAAACTGCGGCAAGAAAGTTTAAAACGTTATGAAACCCTCCTTCCTGAGCTAGAATCCCTCACCGGACTGACTATTCCCTGTAACAGTGATGGTATTGTCCTACTGCGATCGAGTGCCGAAGACGAAGAAAATTGGCGCAAGTTAGCGCAAATCCGCCAAGAACAGGGATATTGTCTAGAAATTTGGGATAAAGAGACTTTAAACCAAAAATGTCCCCAAGTGGCCGAGCATCTCCAGGGTGCTATCTATTCTCCCAGGGATCATCAAATTAATCCGGTTCTGCTCACGGAGGCTCTCGTCGCTGCTGCGGCAAGAAGGGGGGTTAAATGTCAATTTGGGGTAAAAGTTGAAAATTTCGGGAAGACAGAGCTTCATGGCTCTAGTTTGAGGCAATGCACTCAGGTTTATAGTTCTAATGGTATAGAGGAAACCGACTTTTTGATTCTTTCTGCGGGAATCGGTTCCACTGCTTTAACTGAAAATCTTAGCCATCCAGTGGAGATCCGACCGGTTTTAGGGCAAGCTTTACAGATAAAATTGATACAACCTTTAGAAAGTTCCGATTTTAAGCCGATTTTAACGGGAAATGACCTGCATATTCTGCCTTTGGCCGGAGCGGAATACTGGATTGGAGCAACGGTGGAATTTATGGACGAAAAGGGCGAAATTATCCCCGATACTGCCCTGTTAGAACAAGTGTATCAAAAGGCAATCGCTTTTTGTCCCTCTTTGGCTGCGGGTGCGATCGTGCGTACTTGGTCCGGTAAGCGACCGCGACCGGAGAAAAAATCCGCTCCCATCATCGAATATTTGCCCGAATACGATAACGTTATTCTGGCCTCGGGACACTACCGCAACGGGGTTTTATTGGCCCCTGCTACCGCTAAAATGGTCAGGGAAATGTTAAGCGGTAAGTTAGGGTTGGCTGAAAAAGTTTGTTGATGGGGTTAGAAGTCAGTATTCGGCTTTTTTCTCCCCTCTCCCCTTTCCCCTCTCTACAATAATTACTCGCAGCCAGAAATACGTTGGGTTCCTATCATACTTTGTGCTTTTTGTCAAAAAAACTTTTTTTTTGCAATAAAACTACATAAAAAAAAGATCATCGTTGTGGGTGAAATTGACTGATTTACCCGTCTTAATTAGGATCACCTTCTAGGTGTGGCAAGGGTTTCAACCATTGCTGCCCAAAAAGGCACAAAATAGCCCATTATGAAATTCTATCAAATCGCTGTTACCTTCATAACATCGTTGTTAAATAAAAATCTTTCTCAATTAATTCTTAAGAATTTATAAATATTGCGGAATGTTAATTTAAATATTCTCAAGTTTTTGCAGTCAATAAATAATTTTTGCTTATCTTTGTCGGAAAATAGAACTCCCGCAACAATCCAACATCTACCATTGGGTTAGGAGTCAGTTATCAGTTATCAGTTATCAGTTCACTCAGAAAACTCCCCACACCCCACACCCCAATTCCCCAATTCCCCACTCCCTGCTATCGGCAGCCGATGACCCTATCTGACCAAGAAAGACAACAACTCTGTGACACTGCTCGGGAAGTGGCGAAACTTTCCTATTCTCCCTATTCCCATTTTCGGGTGGGGGCAGCGGTCTTGACAAATAAAAAGATTTATGCTGGTACTAATGTAGAGAACGCTAGTTATGGCTTGAGTTTGTGCGCGGAAAGGGCAACTTTAGCGCAAATAATCGCAGCGGGCGATCGAGAAGTACGGGCGATCGCTATAGCCTGTATCGATGGGAAGGATGATATTAGTCAGTTAACTCCCTGCGGAGCCTGTCGTCAATGGATAGCCGAATTAGCACCGCAAGCGGAGATTATTATCTGTGGAACTCAGCAAAATTATTGTTTTAATCTCTCGGATTTACTGCCTTTTTCCTTTCGTTTTTAACTGTGGGTAAAGTATAGGGTTTAAGGTGCTACAACGCCATCACCTTGAGGCACTTTTGGCTATGAGATAATTAATGTATGCTGAACAAACCGAAAGCATAAATACCGCATCATCTTTTGTTACGGCGCTATGATCAGTCAGTGCATGGCGTATTCCCGATTCATCGCTTGTGTATCCATATAACTTGGACAAAGCCTCCTTTAGGACAGGATGAAGATACCCCATTTCTTCAATTTTCTTGATTGATTTCCCAAGTGTAGCTTTTGGATCACCCGTAAAGTCTCTACAGGCAGATTCAACCGCAGATATAGATTCTTTTATTGAATTACGATAATCTGGGTCTTCTCTATCGTAAAGAAATCTAACGGATGTTGTTATATGCGTGGCAGCACCAGCAAACTGATTTTGGTTTGCCGCATTTTCAATAGAATCTCTTGTATGTTCATCAATTAAGTCTGCCACCTTTCCATCAACAATTCTATAGCCACAGTTGTCTCGTTCCATAACACTGTTCATAAATTCGGTCATACTCCTAACTATGTTTTCGTCCTTTTCGTCAAAAGAAGATATCAGGCATTCGATGAAATCGTAAACCTCGTTCCACTTAAACTGGAAAAAGCGCTCACGGATAAATTCAACAAGTTTAGGCCAAGAAGTTGGGCATTCATCAAGTGGCATCTTAAAATAATTATGCCATAACCGCCTTAAGACAATCTCATGGCGACAATTGCCTTCCTGGACGTAGTACAAAGAACCCGGTTCTACAAATTTTAATGATATAGCAGACCATAACCCATTACGCAATCCCCTATCCATAGAATCTATCTGGACAGGAACCTCCGTCGGTTGAATATTTTTTCGTTGTGAAAATGTCATTGTGTTCTTTTTGGATAATTTTGTCCCCTAACTATTAATTCAATTATAGCAATTCTCATCCTGTTGAAGTACCAAGTCTCTTGTTTGAGAAAACAGGGAACAGAGAAAAAGGAGTGAGAAATCAATAGTTTAAGTGAGGTTATATCATGATACTGGTAAACTCTCTGGGTAGATTAAAAAGACAGGGTGAGCGTATCTCAAACGCTATTGACAATTGGCCAATTTTGTGAGTCGCTTGCTGTGTAGGCATTTCAAGTAATACCAGTCAATCATAAAAGTTACGAACTCGACCCATTTGGTCGATTATTGCTTAACAATTGAGATGGCAAATTATAAGCAAATATGCCTGAATTGTCCTCTGGGTAAGCAACCTCAATAAACTTCATTTTGTCAAGGATTGTCAAGATGCACTTACCCTAGATTAGAGAAACCAATTTTCAATCACTAAACCCTGAAAATCTTTAAAATCGTCAACATTATTGGTAACTAAAGTCAAATTGTTGGTAAAAGCAATAGACGCTATTTGAGCATCGACAAAGGCAGGACTCTTACCAACTTTAGATAAGCTTGCCCTTTCCCGTGCGTGATATTGGGCTGATTTTAAGTCATAATCGAATAAAGGTAGATTGGCTAAAATAACATTATTTACATAATCTTCTAGGTCTTGGCGTTTTTTGGACAAAGGAAGTCGAAAACAACCAAATAATAGCTCATGGATAACCAGAGTAGCTGTGGCTATTTCCCGTTTAGATAACCTGAGCTTTGTCATGACCTTCTGATTAGGTTGAGGTCGTTTAGCCTCTGACAAAACATTAGTATCTAGTAAATACTTGAGAGTCATAAATGAACATCTCTCCCCGTTGACTTGTCCCGTAAATTATCAAAAGTATCATCATCAAGACTTGCCAAATCTACCCTTTGCCTAAAATCTTGCAAGGCTGACCAAAAATCATTAACCTCTCTAATCTCTACTAATATCTCTTCATTATCGGGAAAATCAACTTCCTCTAATAACTCAATAATTTTGCCTTTTTTAATTCCTTTAACTAACATAATATCAACTCCTTCTAAATGATCTGTATCGTAGAATTCAACATAGAGATAATCATCAAAAATAGTTTTTGCTTCCTCAATTGAGACTTCGTGCTTTGATAGATTGCGTTCTGCCTTATTTTTATCCCAGTCAAACTGCATAAAGCCATTATACTGCTACTCACTGAAACTGATGGCACATTTTTGATATGTTTTGTCTATTACTTGAACGGGATATATTCAACTGTATTGAGCCATTCGTCAGGTTCAGAAGCCTTAGCAATCAATTCTAAATCCTTGACAAATTGACCAATAGTGCCTCCAAGTTGATGACCAAAAATTAAACCTGAAAACGGTTTGCCTGTTAGTTGCCAAGTTTCCGCTAAAACTCTAAAGCGAATGTCTTGGGTAAAGAGAATGCGCTTAAGCTCAGTTACTCTTAGCAAAAGTTGATCATCAGGTAGTTGTTCGGTTCCGTCTTCAAATGCTGTTAATACATCTATGCCTCGGCGACGCAACTGTTCGGTAATTGCTTGGGGAACATGAACATCCATGTACAAGGCAATAGTCATTTACAGTAGCCCTTTTGCTTTCATACGAATATAAAAAGGCGACTTGGCAGCTTGATGAGTCATATTTTCTTGTACTTGTTGCCATTCCAGGGTGATTTCTTGGTCAATTTCTTCTTGATGGTCAAAATAGTAACCCATGGCTGCATGAGCTTCGGCTAGGGTTAAATAAAGGTGTTGACGACAGATTTCTTCTACGGACCAACCATAGGCGATGTAGTCCATGACAATTTGAGCAACCCGGATACGCGGTAATCTTTGTAAATGTGCGGGTTGGTCGTCACTTTTTTCTATGTGTGGATAGGTTAGAGCTAACATAGGGCCTCTAGTTAATTGACTTGACCTATTCTAACAGTTTTAGGTGTTGCTGAATCAAGATATGAATGCCAATTGTGCATCCCATCCAAAAGTTATAGTCATTTCAGATAAGTCTGATACATTAGACCGTTAGGTGAGGAGTCAGACTTCGCACTGAACAGATGCGATCGCTATTATTCTCGTTTCTGATGGCCGAAGATTTCTTCAGTCTGTTATAATGGGTGTGTAATTCTGGATCAGATCAATTTGGTTAGACAGAAATATCGCAATATGTCCCAATTCAGATTAGGGCTGGCAGTATCATACAATCACCAAAGTTGATCAATTAAGTTAAACTAATTTAGTAACCCTATGGAAGTCAATTATGTTTGTTGAAACCATTGAGGCAATTGGTACAGGCGTAGGCGTAATTGAGATTTCGGAGAAACTATTTCCCACATTTAAGAGAATTTTTGATTTATTGAAGAATGGAGAATTAAAAATTGCAATTTTTGGTGCTGGTGGCACGGGTAAAAGCACCCTCGGTAAGCTATTATCGGGTGAGTTTGAGTTAAGCGGTCTCCTGCAAACTTATCAAGAGTCAATATCAATTGAACAGTACAAGCTGGAAAGTAATAAGATTGGCTCAGTAATAGTTGCCCCCGGCCAAAAGCGTCGAGAAGATACTTGGGATGATCTTTTAAGAACTTTGGTCGGTGGAAAAATTAAGCTAATTATTCATGTGGTGTCATGGGGTTATCACTCCTTTGGAGAGTTTAGCTATACTCAGCACCGGCTGTATCAAAGTGGTATGACTTTAGAGGAGTTTCTAAGAGAATATGCGGCAGTTTGTCGTAATCGGGAGTTAGATGTTTTAAGAAGAATAGAGCCACATTTATCAATTGCTGATCAAAGAAAAACCGTAGTAATTACTTTAGTTACCAAGCAGGATCTATGGTGGAACAACAGGTTAGAGGTTAATAAACACTATGTTGAGGGAGCCTATGAACAACTTATCCAAAATATTCGTAATCAGCGAGGAGCAAACAATTTTATTCATGAATATCGCTCTACTTCATTAGTAATGGAAAACTTTCTTTCAGGAGATAATGAGTTACTGATACCAACTACCCAAGGTTATGATCAACGATTAAAAGTTGCCAATTTTAGGTATTTTCTTAATGCGATCGAGTCTCTTTTTCAAATCTCATTGAGCGTTTAGGAGAAGTAAGCTAATGGCTATTTTTGATCAGGAAGACAGAAAGCTGATTATCTCTTTGTTAAATGAATACTCTGAGAAGCTTCTTAATATATGCGAACAAATAGATAGGCAGCAAAGAAACTTCGATTTTTTATGGTTGCTGTTAACATTTACCTGGACGATGGGTGTTTATTGGTTATTTTCTACAAAAATAATTACAATTATTACAATTCTTATAATAACTATCGTTTCGCAATCATTCATAATTTACATTTATTTTGGAATACAACAGCCAAGGCTAGAATTACTACAAAGAAAAGCTTCAATAATATCTGCAAAACTTGAGAAAGTTATACGGGCTGCCTCTCAAGCTCAGGAACATACTACCATGGCAGGAGGTTTTTTCGGCAATCTTGAAGTAGATTTGCGTTTATCAGATGCAGAATATGCTCTACAGCACTACAATAATCTGGTCAAAAAAAGAAAATTCTTTTGATATTTATAAGCTCAATTATCTCCTCCCGTAGCGACATTTTTAAATCTTTCTTGGGCAGCAGAAAAAGCCTCTTTCATCACCCTTTGAATCCTCTTAGGATCGGGTTTTTTACCCCCCATTAAATCGCCAAAATAGACACAAGCACCCTCTCCTAGGGCCCAGGTATAGGCAGCGGACCAAGAAGCGGCGATGACACTGCCAAAACCGGGGATAAATTTCACCAATTCCCGACCGATGGCCTGGGCCAAAAAGCCACCAGCGATCGCACTGACAATTCCACCGGCTTGGGATGGGGTTAAGACTTGACCGTATAATTTACCTAAAACCCCCACCATTGACACTTGTAGGGCGGTTAACACGGGCATAGTCGCGAAGGGTAAGGGAATCGCCGCCAAGGTTCCCGCTATGACGGAAAAGGCTAACATATAGCGTCGGGCCACGTCCCGATAGAGATGGCCTAATTTATCGCTGGTTTCCCGATCTAAAAGTTGGTGGATGGTGTTAGCCTCGGCTTTTGGCAATAAATCAGCTAAATTGTCTCTAAATGCCTCTAAACCGTAAAAAACGGGGTTGTAACCGTCTTCCTCTAGGGTGAAATCGACTACCACAGAATTGTCATATAAATCCTTAAAAGTTTCTTTAATTTCTTGATAGGCACGATTGATATCCTCGAAATCGGGAGGATAAGGGGGATGATCAACGGTATTAGGAGGATAAAGCTGATGAAGGCAGGTGACAGCCAGTAAACAGGGTATTTTAGGATATTTTTGCCGCAGTTGCTTGGTAATTTCCAGAAGGCTATCGGTGGCAAAATCATCAATTTTTACCGTCACGATAAAAACTTGGGCGCGTCCCGTGTTTTCGGCTAAATCTGCTAATAATTCCGCGATTATCGTCTCTGTGTGTTGATAGGCATCCCCTAACCCCACCGTATCGGTAAAAATCAACAGGGGTAAATCTTCTGCGGGGTAGGTGTAGCGCTGGGTGTTTTGGGTGTGGGGACGGAAACCTTGCCCGACGATTTCCGCCGAAACTCCCGTTATTCCCCGAATAATCGAACTTTTTCCCGTTTGGGGTTTACCGATTAACAGCGCCTCGGTGGTGGGTAATTCTTGACGGACTTTTTCTAAAATTTCCGCCACTTGAGTGTCACTAACACTAAACCACTGGAGGACAGTATTAGTCAACTGGTCGATGGGGAGTCTTTTCATCACTTCCCCCGTGAGACTATTCCAAGTATTGACCAAAGAATCAATGGGCAGTTTATTAGTCATGGGGATTAGAAGGGTTTATGATAACTAAAATAGAGATTTTCAGCGATAGAATCAGACGATGACAAAAGCCGCAATAACTCCGCAAGATTTATCATGGCCTTTTTGGCCAATTGTACCACTTTATCCCTACGGTCAAAGACGGACAATTCGCAAAGAAGTGGTGAAAGATACGCTCTGGACATTTGAGCAATTGCAGGGTATTTTCTATGTGGTCGTGCCGATTCGCATGACGGTAATTAAGTTAGCATCTGGGGGTTTATTTGTTTATGCACCAGTGGCCCCGACTCCTGAATGTATTCGCTTAATGCGTGAGTTGGAAAGTGAACACGGGGAAGTTAAATATATTATTTTGCCGACGATTTCTGGGATTGAACATAAGGTTTTTGTGGGTCCTTTTGCCCGTTATTTTCCTAAGGCTATAGTTTATGTTGCTCCTAATCAATGGAGTTTTCCTCTTAATTTACCTTTGAGTTGGTTGGGTTTACCAGCAAAACGAACGGAAATTTTACCTGCTGACTCGGCAACTACTCCTTTAGGAAAAGATTTTAGTTATGAAATTTTACCCGCAATCGATCTGAATGTGGGATACTTCTCGGAGGTGGCTTTTTTTCATCACTACTCTCAAACTCTGCTGCTGACTGATGGCATTATTTCTATCCCAGAAAATCCCCCCGCTATTTTAGAATTAGACCCCTATCCGCTGCTGTTTCACGCTAAAAATACGGCTAAGGATTTGGTGGAGGATACCCCAGAAAATCGCCGTCGGGGTTGGCAAAGAATTTGTCTTTTTGCTCTTTATTTTCAACCTCCTGTTTTAGCTGTTCCCAATTGGATTAAGGTCTTTCGAGATGCTTTTACTGCTAAGGAAAAGAGTAAAAAAGCCTATTTTGGTTTATTCCCTTTTCAATGGGGTGATGATTGGCAAAGGACTTTTTTAAATTTGCGTCGCGAGGGGAGGTTAATAGTCGCGCCAATTTTGCAAACTTTGATTCTTAATCGCACTACTGACGAGGTTAGTCAATGGGTTGATAGAATTTCTCAATGGCCGATTAAACAGGTTATTCCTTGTCATTTTGCTAGTCCGATTCAAGCTGATAGTCAAGAGTTTCAGCAGGCTTTTTCTTTCTTGTTAAAAGATTCTTATTTACCTAAAGATGACTTGGAATGTTTAGAAAGTATTGATAGTTTTTTAGTGCGTTGGCGATTGACTCCTCCTCCTGATAAAAAATTGTAATTTATGGCTAAGAACTGCTATAATATATGCAGTTGTTAGTTGATTGCTAATTAAGGTTATGCAAATTCCCGAAAATCCCAGTAATGATGACATCAGAGAAGCGTTGATTCAATTGCGAGAAGAACTTGGTCAAAAAGTTGACCGATTAGAATATAAATTTGATGCCTATCAAAAAGGTACAGATGGTATGGTGAGAATGGCTACTACTATCATCATTGCCACCGCTTCCGTGGTGGTTTTATCTAGTCTTAGTCCTGCGGTGACAGCAATTATCACCGCTTTATATTCTGCTAATGCTCATTAATTAATTTATCGCTAAATTCTGGTGCGTTAGGCTACCTTTCCTGAATTTTTACCCGTTGGTTTAATTGATTCATAGCCAGAGAAATCACCAGATTAAAGAATAAATAGGTGGCCATAACTACTATTAACATCTCTACAGCTTTTCCTGTTTGATTAGCGATGGTACTAGAGATAGCATAAATATCATTATAACCGATAGCGATCGCTAAACTAGAGTTTTTAACAAGGTTTAAACATTCATTAGTTAAAGGAGGAATAATCACCGGCAAAGCTTGGGGAAAAATTACTAATCTCATCACTAATAAAGGTTTTAATCCCAAGGCTTTAGCTGCCTCCCATTGTCCCCGATTAACCGATTGAATCCCTCCCCGTACCGTTTCCGCAATAAAGGCAGCTGTATAAACAGTTAAACCGATTAGGAGAGTAGCAAACTCAGAAGAAAGATGTAAACCGAAGTCAATATTTTGATTAAGAGGATTAACTTGGGGACTTTGCCATTGTAAACCCCAGATTAGAGGAATTATAACTAGGATTAGTAGGCTAGTTAGACATAAACCAAGTTTATTTTTTAGGTATAAAAATACTGAGATAATTATTCCTAAAATCATTATAGCTAAGGCTAACCATGTCCTGAAACTATTGGCAGGAAAAGGTAAATAGACTCCTGAGTTATTTAAAAATACCCTGCCAAAAAACTCTAGAGAGTCCTCAATTTTCGGCAGTTTCAGAAACACAGCAAAATACCAGAAAAATAATTGTAATAATAAAGGAGTATTGCGAATAGTTTCCACATAAATTGTTGCCAACTGACGAATTAACCAATTATCGGACAAACGACCTAACCCGATGACTATTCCCAGACTAATCGCCAAAAATATGCCACTAATCATAATACGGAGGGAATTAACTAATCCCACCAAAAGAGCGCGAAAATAGGTATCGGTGGGACTGTAGGCAATAGGAGAGTCACCAATCGCAAAAGAGGCTGGTCGGTCAGGATCAAAGAGAAAGCCAAAGCCAAAACTTAGGCGCAAACGTTGGAAATTAATCACTAAATTGCGGCCAAAAAACCAGAAAATTAGGCAGACAATTAGCAGAATAATTACCTGTAGAAAAATCTTCTGAAATCGCTCATCGTACCAAAAAGAATTTTTTTGAGGTAGAGTCATATTTATTAAGTAGCTGGTTCTAATTAAATCCCCCCTATATCCCCCCTTGATCCCCCTTGATAAGGTAGGGTTGATTCATGAATCAACCCTACCCTTGATAACGGGGGTGTCTGATAATTTTTAACGCCTACCTACTTATATAGTCGAGAATTTTTCACAAAAGAAATCGGTGACTTTTGGCCACCGATTGAGAAAATCAAAACATATTTAGATAACCCCCAGACGGGAAAGACCGAGGATGACACCGGCGCCGAGGACATGACCAAAACTGGTAGTACCCAGTAAAGCGCCTAATCCCATACCACCGAATAAAGCGGGGGAAGGTAAAGCAGGACCGACATTTTGTTGTTTAATAGTCGCTTTACCGAAAGCAATAGCGAGAATATTGCAGATAATCATGACAATCGCCACTTTGGGACTCCATTCGCTGGAACCTTGTACGGCGGTGGCGGCCATTAATAGGGTTGAATACATTGAAATTCTCCTGAACAGGTCGTTTTAAGTTTTTAATCTTAAAGGTAGTTTTCACCCCAGATCACGGCCTGTTGCAATACTTAATAATCAAAAGCAGAGGAGTCAACAATAAGGCCGATTCGTCTCCACTCATGAACTACTCGCCTAGTACAAATTTAAGTTTAAGCCTACTTCTCTAGCGAAGACGGCTAATCCTTTCTTTTCAATGGTTTTGATAGCTTTGGTGGAGATGCGTAGTTTTACCCAACGGTTGCCTTCCGACCACCAAACTCTTTTCCATTGTAGGTTAGCTTCTTGTAATTTTTTGGTGCGACGGTGGGAGTGGGACACCGCATAGGCGTTATTGGCCTTTTTCCCCGTCATAGTACAGACTCTAGACATAATTTACTCCTGTGCGATCGATGTTTGTCAATAGTCAACCTTTCTAGTTTAACTCAAATCTCGCCAGAAGTCCCCCCTTCCCCTGGGTGAAGTGAACGGAGATAAATTTAACAGCAAGTGGGGGGATTAAGAAGTTGATTGAACCGGTTCACTGCTCAGACAATTTCGACAATTGCATCAAAGGTAATGGTGAGAATATTGTCAACAAATTTAGCTGTAATTTTTTACTGAATAAAAAATATTTTAATAAGTTTTACATAGTTTCTATTATTCTGGTTAATTCATTTTTATTTTTCCACAATTTTACTTGAAAATCTTGGTATATTTTGGCGATAAAAGGGGATTGATTACCTTGAGTTATTTTTTCGATTTTTTCGATTGTTTCGACAAAAATATTAATCATGGTTTGACGAGGTAAATTGCCAGAAACTAGAACAAATACTTGAGCCTGATAACGGGCTATCTGTTGAACTTCTAAAATATTTCTACCAATGTTTACATCTTTAGTTAATACTATCCATCCTCTTTGACTAACAATAGGTAGCCACTCCGTATCCGGTGCATCTGGGGCAAAATGGGCATGATGAAATTCAATTTTAACCCCTATTTCTTGCAAAGCTTCACCGATAGATTTTCCTAAAGCGCGGTCGATAAAATAGGTGTATTGATAGGTCATGCCGCTTGCCAATTGCACTCGAATAAAATCGCTTTTTCAATTTGCCAAGGTTGACAATTATAATCATTGGCAATATCTTCTATAGAGTCCCCCGCATCATAAAGTTCTGTGACAACTTTAGTGGGAATTCCTGTTCCTGTGATCACGGGTTTTCCGAAGGAAATATTAGGGTCTATCTTTAGGAATTTATTGCTGAAGTCTTCCCCATTTATGTCGATAGTGGGAAAAAGCCGTGTGGCGATATCTTGTTCATCCCATTCAATACGAGTTAAGAGATTATTTAAGAATTGTTTCATCGTCAATTGTCCCGAACGGGAGGCATTAATTAAATGTTCAAATTGTTCAATAAAAAGGTCAGTTCCATCGGTACTAAATTGTTTTTGAACTAGAGGATGATCGGTGTTAAATTGTTCACTAATATAGTCTAGGGCCAGTCTAACTTTATCGAGAGGGATGTTATGAACTTTGCGAATAACTCTTAAAACGTGCGCTTCCACTAAGTTAGTAAAGGAAAGTTGCGGAATATTCGGATTAGGTCGTTGAATGAGGGGTAAAAACTCTTTTTGTCCTTTTTTTGTGGGGTAGGTGCGTCCTCGTACCCACGTTCTCAGAGTGGGCAAAGGAATATGGAGATAGCGCGCAGTATCGGCTATAGTGTAGGTGGGAACATGATAGAGATGCTCTAGAGATAAGGGAGATGATGCTTTGACCATCGTTAATATTTTGGTGAAGTTGTTGGGATGAGATTATCGCCTATTATTTCATTCTAGCTAATTTTGGTATCCTTGAGGATAGGGATAAAGCAGGATGAGGGCATCTCAGTGGACATTGGGGCTAAATGAGGTTATATTTTATCTATAGAAGAACGTTTGTATGTCGCAACGATAATGAGTAACTCACTGCCAAAATATCTAGAGGAAATCACGGGCATTTATCAACAGGGTAACGCCACAGAACACAGTTATCGTCCTGCTTTAAAAAAATTAATTGAATCCCTAAATAATAACCTACAAGCTCTCAATGAACCCAAAAGGATTGCTTGTGGCGCTCCAGATTTTGTGATTAATCAGGGTATGGTAGAAATTGGCCATCTGGAAGCAAAAGATATCGGAACTTCTCTCAAAAAGGTTGAAAATACTCCCCAAATAAAACGTTATTTACAGGCTTTGGGTAATTTAATTATCACCGATCATTTAGAATTTCATTGGTATGTATCGGGAGAATTGCGTCTATCAGCTGCCGTGGCAAGTCTTAATCAAAAAAAGCAAATTAAACCTGATTCCCAGGGTATTTTACAAGTAGAACAATTGTTCTGTCAATTTTTCCTCTCAAAAGTTATTCAGATAACAACACCGCGAGAATTAGCCAAAAAAATGGCCGCTTTAGCGCAGTTAATTCGAGATGCAATCGGCCAAGCTTTAAAAGATCAAGATTGCGGGGGAATGTTGCGGCAACAATTGCAATCTTTTCAACGAGTTTTAATTAGTGATCTCAATGAAGCGCAGTTTGCCGATATGTATGCACAAACAATCTGTTATGGTTTATTCGCAGCACGCTGTAATACGGATCAAATAAGTTCTTTTTCCAGGGAAACGGCAGCATTTCGCCTCCCAAAAACTAACCCTTTTTTGCGGGGAATTTTTCATCAAATTGCTGGTACAGAATTAGATGAGCGGATTACTTGGGCCGTGGATACTCTAGCGACTATTTTACAACAAACGGACATGGAGGGGATTCTCGGCAGCTTTGGAAAACGCACGCGCAAGCAGGATCCTGTGGTTCACTTTTATGAGACTTTTTTAGCCGAATACGATAGTAAAATGCGTGAGTCTAGGGGGGTTTATTATACCCCTGAACCCGTGGTTTCTTACATGGTTCGCAGTGTGGACTATATTCTAAAAAATAAGTTTCAGATTCCTAAAGGTTTGGCCGATGCCAAAAAAATTACGATTAAAAATCCTAATAATAGCCAAGAAACTCAGGAAGTTCACCAAGTTTTAATCCTCGATCCTGCTGTGGGAACTGGCACTTTTTTACACTCTGTTATCGACCATATCTATGACAGTTTTCGTCAACAGAAAGGGATGTGGTCTAGTTATGTCAGTAAACATTTATTACCCCGTCTCTTTGGGTTTGAATTACTGATGGCTCCCTACACCGTAGCACACATGAAGTTAGGTTTACAACTTCAGGAATTAGGCTATGATTTTAGTGCCGATGAACGCTTGGGAATCTATCTCACCAACACCCTACAGGAAGCTTTTCAAATTCCCCCTGCTGATGGGTTTTTAAATCGCATTCGCGATGAAGCAGCCGCGGCAAAAGATGTTAAGCAAGAAATGCCAGTTATGGTGATTTTAGGCAATCCACCCTATTCCTATCAGTCGATGAATACTGACCCTTGGATTGTGAATTTGGTTAAGGATTATTATCAATTAGATGGAAAACCATTGGGAGAGAGAAACCCTAAAGGTTTATTAGATGATTATGTGAAGTTTATTCGCTTTGCTCAGTATCGGGTAGCGGAAACTGGTTATGGAGTTGTGGCGTTAATTACAAATCATGGTTATTTGGATAATCCCACTTTTCGGGGAATGCGTCAAAATTTGATGCAGACTTTTGATGAGATTTATGTTTTAGATTTGCATGGGAATAGTAAGAAAAAAGAAGTTTGTCCCGATGGTTCAACCGATCAAAATGTGTTTGATATTCAGCAAGGTGTAGCGATTGCATTTTTTATTAAGTATCAAGATAGTCAGCAAGATTTAGCCAAGGTTTATCATGCTGATTTGTGGGGTGTTAGAGAGGTTAAAGAGAATAAGGAGTTAGTTGGTGGTAAGTATCATTGGTTAGATGAAAATGATATTAGTTCAACTGAATGGTTAGATATAGAGCCTAAAAAGCCATTTTATTTGTTAAGAAGTCAATCAGAAGAATTGTTGGGTGAATATAATAAATATCATAGAATTGATGAAATATATATTACTCATATCTATGGTTTCAAGAGTCATCGTGATCACTTTGCTATAGATTTCGATAAAGAGCAGATAGTTAAACGAATTACTGAATTAGTTAATCAAGATAAATTAGACAATTCTTTTTCTGATAAATATGATTTAGGAAAGTGGAATTGGAAGAAAGCATCTACAGCTTTGAAACAAGAGATAGACTTGTGGAGATTCCTTGACTTATGCGCTTATAGACCCTTCGACAATAGGTTTATGTTTTATTCTGATTATGTTATGGATAGAACAAGACCTGATTTAAGAAACCATATATTTAACAAAGAAAATTTGTGTTTAGTTTGTTCTCGTCAAATAGCAAATAATGAATATAGACATTTTTGGATAACTGACTTAGTTCCTAATGATTGTTTGATTTCAAATATCACGAAAGAATCTAACCATAACTTCCCCCTTTATCTTTACCCAACCAATACCCCAACCCTATTTGACACAGAAGCAACCAACTCGCCAAATGGTCGCCGTCCCAATCTAGCGCCTGAATTTATTAAGGAACTTTCGGCAAAACTTGAATTAGAATTTATCAGTGATGGCAAAGGAGACAAAAAGAAAACCTTTGGACCAGAAGACATTTTTAACTATATCTATGCCGTCTTTCACTCTCCCCAATATCGCCAACGTTACGCCGAATTTTTAAAGATAGACTTTCCTCGTGTTCCTCTCACCAGTAATCAAGAATTATTCTGGGAATTAGTCAAAAAAGGTGACAGATTAGTGCAGTTACACTTGATGAAAGCAACGGGAAAAGAAATTAGTAGCTATCCCGTGGCGGGTTCTAATCTAGTCGAACAGGTGAAATATAACGAAAATAAACAACAAATTTCGATTAATTCTGACCAGTATTTTGCTGGGATTCCGCCCCAAATTTGGAACTTTTATATCGGCGGTTATCAAGTGTGTCAGAAGTGGCTAAAAGACCGCAAAGGTCGCCATCTTAGCTACGATGACCTAGAACATTATCAACAAATTATCTCCATTTTGGGCGAATCGATCGCAATTATGGAAACCATAGATATAATTATCCATAAATATGGTGGTTTCCCCTTTAGTTAAGCCACCGGTGAGAGAAGATTAACACTAAATCCGTTGAGTATAGGCTACATATTGGGAGAGGCAAAAGGGAGAATAAATAATCAGTACAGGTGCAAGATTTTGAGAGAATCGTGCTTCAAAACCTTGCGTTTTCATCGGCCCGCGTCCTGTAGGGGCGAAGCATTCGGGCAATAACCTATCGGTGAAACCGGAGATTTTCTATCCGAATGCTTCGCCCGTACTTTTTGCCGCAAACCCTAGATTGATATTTTATCGCAGGTTTCAACCACAGATAAAGCGTCTTCTAGGTTATATTTATTAGGGTTTTTCTTCCTTTTTTGATGCGGTTGCCGTTTAAATTTATATTGAAATGTCTCAAAAATTTTGGCGTTGTCAAATTGAAAGATGCTCCGAATCAGCACCGGAAATGAAATTACTTTGATAGGAAAGATTACATGGCATCTTGACAATTAAGTGGGTGGGTGGAATTAAAGATAAGATGAACGTAGGTTGGGTTGAAGCATGAAACCCAACGCCCGCTCATGTTACGCTACGCTAACCCATCCTACAAATAATTGTGCCTAAGTGGGGAACAAGAGTCGCTCGATTTAGCAGTGGAATTAGCCCTACAATCGGCGTAGGGCTAATTCATGAATTAGCCCTACAATCGGCGTTGTCAAATTGAAAGATGCTCCGAATCAGTTGGGAGCATTGCATCTTTCCTCTTCTGAATCTGACAACGCCGTCCCTGTTCACCGATAAATGATTCTCCACTCCCAACCAGAGTGATACAATTGTTAACACCACAGACCAAGAGCCAATCGAAGCGAGAGAATAAAAACTGCTATGTTAAAAGCCCTACTCGGAGACCCCAACGCCCGCAAAATTAAAAAATTTCAGCCCCTCGTCACCGAAATCAACCTGCTGGAAGAAGACATTAAAAACCTGTCCGATGAGGAATTAAGGAGCAAAACCAGCGAATTTAAGGAAAGATTGGACAAAGCGAGAAATTATGACGAAAGAGAGGAGATTCTCGAGGAAATCCTCCCCGAAGCTTTCGCCATTGTCCGGGAAGCGGGAATCCGAGTCTTAGGGATGCGTCACTTTGACGTGCAGTTATTGGGGGGAATGGTACTGAACAAAGGACAAATCGCCGAGATGAAAACCGGGGAAGGAAAAACCCTGGTTGCCACTCTCCCCGCTTATTTGAATGGATTGACCGGAAAAGGCGTTCACGTCGTCACCGTTAACGATTATCTCGCCCGTCGTGACGCGGAATGGATGGGGCAGGTACATCGCTTTTTAGGGTTAAGTGTGGGACTAATTCAAGCCGGCATGAGTCCAGAAGAAAGAAAGAAAAATTATGCCTGTGACATCACCTACACCACTAACAGCGAACTCGGCTTTGATTATCTGCGCGATAACATGGCTACAGTGATGGGGGAAGTTGTCCAAAGACCGTTTAACTACTGCGTTATCGACGAAGTGGACTCCATTCTTATCGATGAGGCCAGAACTCCATTAATTATATCAGGAGCGATCGATCGGCCCACAGAAAAATATATTCTCGCCGCCGAAATCGCCAATAAATTAGTGCGCCAAGAAGTAGAAGACGGACCGGGAGACTACGAAGTTAACGAAAAAGACCGTAACGTTTTAATGACCGATGAAGGCTTTAAAAGAGCGGAAGAACTATTAGAAGTCACCGATTTATACGACCAAGAAAATCCCTGGGCGCACTATATTTCTAACGCTATTCGTGCCAAAGAACTCCAGAAAAAAGACGTTAACTATATTGTCCGCAGTGGTGAAATTGTTATTGTTGATGAGTTCACCGGACGGGTATTACCGGGGCGACGTTGGGGCGATGGTTTACATCAGGCAGTGGAGGCTAAGGAAGGGGTAGAAATTCAACAGGAAACCCAAACCTTAGCCACGATTACCTATCAAAACTTTTTCCTGCTCTATCCGAAATTATCTGGCATGACCGGGACGGCCAAAACCGAAGAAACGGAGCTAGAAAAAGTCTATAACCTGCAAGTAACAATTATTCCCACTAACCGCGTTTCTCGTCGGCAAGATTTAGCCGATGTGGTCTATAAAAATGAACAGGCAAAATGGAACGCCGTCGCCGAAGAATGTCAACAAATGCACGAACAGGGTCGCCCAGTTTTAGTCGGTACCACCAGTGTGGAAAAATCAGAAGTGCTTTCGCTGTTATTACAGGAAAGAAAGATTCCCCATAACTTACTTAATGCTCGTCCAGAAAACGTGGAAAGGGAATCGGAAATCGTCGCCCAAGCAGGCCGGGCTGGAGCCGTAACTATTGCCACAAACATGGCGGGACGGGGAACCGATATCATCCTCGGTGGTAACTCCGACTATATGGCCCGATTGAAAATTCGCGAGTATTTAATGCCCAAATTAGTTATGCCCGAGGATGACAATTTGGCCTTTAGTTTACCCAGTTTAGGCGAACGCAATCGCCCCCAAGGATTCGCTCCGGATAAAAAGAAAAAAAACTGGCGTGCCTCAGCAGAAATTTTTCCCACCGAGTTACCGAAAGAGGTAGAAAATGCCCTGAAAGAAGCGGTTAAATTTGCCGTTGATACCCACGGAACTCAAAGTTTACCGGAATTAGAAGTAGAAGAAAAAATCGCTATCGCAGCCGAAAAAGCCCCGACGGATGACCCGGTTATTCAAAAGTTACGGGAAGTCTATAAATTAATTCGCAAAAGTTATGAAGATTACACGGGTAAAGAACACGATGAGGTAGTAGAAAGGGGCGGACTGCACGTTATCGGGACGGAACGCCACGAATCCCGCCGTATTGACAACCAATTGCGAGGCCGGGCGGGCAGACAGGGCGACCCTGGTTCCACACGCTTCTTTTTAAGCCTAGAAGACAATTTATTGCGGATTTTTGGGGGCGACCGCGTGGCGGGTTTAATGGATGCCTTCCGGGTGGAAGAAGATATGCCCATTGAATCGGGAATGTTAACTCGTTCTCTGGAAGGAGCGCAAAGAAAAGTGGAAACCTTCTATTATGATGCCAGGAAACAGGTGTTTGAATACGACGAGGTGATGAATAATCAACGGCGCGCTATTTATGCCGAACGTCGTCGGGTTTTGGAGGGGATGGACTTAAAAGAACAGGTGCTGCAATACGCCGAAAAAACCATGGATGAAATCGTCACGGCTTATGTGAATCCCGAACTGCCGGCGGAAGAATGGGATTTAGAAAAACTGATTAGTAAGTCTCAGGAATTCGTCCATCTGTTGGCAGATATTACCGCTAAAGATATCGAGGATATGAGTGTTAATGATATCAAGATGTTCCTACACGAAGAAGTTCGCAAAGCCTACGAAATTAAAGAACGTCAAGTGGATAATATTCGCGCCGGTTTAATGCGCGATGCCGAACGTTATTTTATCCTGCAACAAATCGATATGTTATGGCGCGAACATCTGCAAGCTATGGAAGCTTTACGCGAGTCGATTGGTTTACGCGGTTACGGTCAAAAAGACCCTCTAATTGAGTATAAACAGGAAGGCTACGAGATGTTTTTAGAAATGATGATTGATATCCGTCGCAACGTGGTTTATTCCCTGTTCCAATTCCAACCGCAAGGACAACCCCAAGCAGTGGCTAGTGAACAGTAAAAATTAAAAGTTGGTTTAAATTGGGGAGAATTGGCTAAGGCTGATTCTCTCATTTTTTTCTACCGAGAAATCAGTCACCCACAATCCACACTAGGACTAAAATTATCAGTCCGATTACTCCATAGGACAGCAACGACCCCAAAGAATTAAGAATTTGTATGGGAAAATGAATCAAAACTTGGTAAGTAAAATCCGTAACTGCCAGCAAGGCAGTGAAAAATATAGTCACAAGTGTTATCATAAGTAATATCTTCTCAATCTGATAGAATAAATGGCTATCCTTTGCGGGAATCGGCAGTGGATAGTCAGAAGTTAGGAGATTATCCCCAAGAAAAAACTCGGAGTGCGGTAGAATCGGGAGAGCGTTGGGTTTCATGCTTCAACCGTTCGGCAAAAGCTCACGGCCGAAGCCCAACCTACGTTCTTGTTAAATAAGATTTAGTATAACTCGATCGCTGTTAAAATTGCGGTAGAATCAGGAGAGCTAATTTGCTATAACCAGTCCAGAAGAGCGAGATTACTAAAAATTGACCAGTTTTTTGCGGGAACTGGGAAAATTAACAGCTAATCTGGGACAAGACGAGCTAAAAGCAGCAGAGAGCAACAATCAATGTCTAAAAACTCTATACCTCGAATCGAAAATCTGCGCGTACAAAATTACCGAGCTTTACAGGACTTAGAATTAAAAAGCATTGCTCCTTTAACCGTTTTTCTCGGTCCTAATGGGAGCGGAAAATCTACCATATTTGATGTCTTTGCTTTCCTCTCTGAATGTTTTACTGTTGGTTTAAAAAAAGCTTGGGACAAACGGGGAAGATTTAAAGAATTAAGAACCAGAGGACAAGAAGGTTACATCATTATCGAATTAAAATATCGAGAAAAATTTGCATCACCTTTAATTACCTATCATTTGGCTATTAATGAAGCTAACAATCGCCCTTATGTTGCCGAAGAATGGTTACAGTGGAGACAAGGAGCGAGGGGCAAACCTTATCGCTTTTTAAACTTTAAAGAAGGGGAAGGAATAGTGATTAGTGGAGAAAATCCCCAAGAAGAAGATGAACGAATTTATGAACGATTAGACTCCCCAGAATTTTTAGCTGTTAGTACCCTCGGACAATTGGCCAAACATCCCCGGGTTAGTGCTTTGCGTCGTTTTATCACAAGTTGGTATCTTTCCTACTTAACCGCAGATAATACTCGCACTCAACCAGAAGCAGGAGCGCAAGAAAGATTATCGCCAACTGGTGACAATTTACCTAATGTTATTCAATATTTAAAAGAAGATCATCCTCAACGATTAGAATCTATTTTACAAACCCTTTCTCGTCGAATTCCTAGATTAGAAAAAGTCGAAGCATCTATTATGCCGAATGGACAGCTTTTACTTCAAATTAAAGACGCACCTTTTCAAGAGCCAATTCTTTCCAAATTTGCCTCCGATGGCACTTTAAAAATGTTGGCTTATTTAACTATATTATACGATCCAAGCCCTCCGCAAGTACTGGGAATAGAAGAACCAGAAAATCATCTTCATCCCCGTTTATTACCTGAATTAGCAGAAGAATGTCGGGCAGCGACCGCAAGTACACAATTAATGGTAACAACTCATTCTCCCTTTTTTGTAGATGGTTTGAAACCAGATGAGGTTTGGGTACTTTATCGAGATGAAAATGGTTTTACTCAAGCTAAACGTACTTCAGCAATGCAAGGAGTTAAGGAATTTATTCAAAATGGTGCTTTGTTGGGTCAATTATGGATGGAGGACTATTTTGATGTGGGTAATCCTAGCATTTAAGTTTAATAGCAAAGGAGGGAAAAAGTGCATATTGAATTTTTAGTTGAAGAATTTTCTACCCAAGAATGTTTAAATCGAATTTTACCTAAAATATTATTTGAGAATGTCACCTATAAAATTCATGCCTTTCGAGGTAAATCCGATTTAATCAAAAAACTACCGGAGCGATTAAAAGGCTATCAATGCTGGATACCCGATGATTATCGAATCATTATTCTTGTAGATAGAGACAATGAAGATTGTCAAATGCTCAAAGAAAAGTTAGAAAATATTGCCCAACAAACAGGACTGATCACCAAAACGATTAGTGAAGATAAAAAAACATTTCAGGTGTTAAATAGAATTGCTATAGAAGAACTAGAAGCTTGGTTTTTTGGTGATATTCAGGCTATAGTCTCAGCCTATCCCAAAGTTTCTACTAATGTGGGACAGCAAGCAAAATACAGAAAACCCGATGAAATTACGGGCGGAACTTGGGAAAACTTAGAAAAGATACTTCAAAAAGCTGGGTATCATCGAGGAGGTTTAGAAAAAGTGAAAGCAGCCCGAGAAATTTCTCAATTTATGACTCCTGCTCATAATTGTTCTCCTAGTTTTCAGATTTTTTATCAAGGTTTATTGGCGATGATTAGCTAAGTATATTTAGGAAAGTAAATGATGAAACTGCTAGATCACTGTCAAGGATAAATCGATTTTTAACTGTTGAATAAATTGTTGCATAATTGTTCAAAATTCGGTGTTTAACTATAGCGTTTCCTAAGCTAGTAAGGTACACCTATTTTTCTTCCCTTTTGCATAAGTGCCTAAAACCCATAACTTTTGTACCTTAGCAGACTGAAAAACGCTATAAATCTTATTGAAAAAGAACGTAGGTTGGTTTGAAGCATGAAACCCAACCCTCTCCTGATTCTACCGCAATTTTAACAGCGATCGAGTTATACTAAATCTTATTTAACAAGTATAGAGTGGGAAGTGGGAAGTGGCAAGTGGCAAGTGGGTTTTTAAAGTTGGATTGGCAGTTAATGATACTATCAAAAATCAATTTAGTATAAGCTTTCATTGCACTGCAAAAAACTTCAGCAGAATAGTTCATCCTTCCTAGCTAATTAGCTAATAAGGACAAGTGAGGGAAAATATTTCCCTGTTTCCTGTTCCCTTTTGCGATAAGATAATTAATATAACTCTAAGAGGACTGCTCTATGAATATTCGTATTGGTAACGGCTATGATATCCACCGATTGGTAACAGGAAGACCTTTAATTTTAGGAGGAGTAGAAATTGCCCATACTGTCGGTTTATTGGGTCACAGTGATGCCGATGTCTTAACCCACGCTATCATGGATGCCATGCTGGGGGCGCTTAGTTTAGGCGATATCGGTCATTATTTTCCCCCCACAGACCCGCAATGGCAAGGGGCGAATAGTTTAAAATTATTAGAGCAAGTTAATCAGTTAATTATCGATAAAGGTTGGCGGATTAATAATATTGATTCGGTAATTGTTGCCGAAAAACCGAAAATGAAACCCCACCTTATTGCGATGCGAGCCAAGTTAGCAGCAACTCTTAAGATTAATCCAGAACAGGTGGGAATTAAAGCCACTACTAACGAACAATTGGGACCAGTAGGACGAGAAGAAGGTATCGCGGTTTATGCCGTGGTTTTATTGGTTAAGGAATAAGTAATTAGTAAGAATTAGCTCAGATTAAGTATCCCAAACCTATGAATATAGACACAAAAATCTTAGAAACTGTCGAAGCAATGCCAGAGTTATTAAAAATAGAGCTTCTTCACTATGCTGAATATTTGATGGCCAATTATCAATCAGATGTTATTATAGAGAAACCTTCTCTTAGAAAACGTCGTTCAGGAATTTTACAAGGTACATTTACCTTACCTTTGTCCGATGACTTTGATGAGTCTTTGGAAGATTTTCAGGAATATATGTGATGACATCTTTTCTTCTGGATACTCATACTTTCATCTGGTTAACTGAAAACGATCCTAACTTGCCTGATAATCTTCGGGAGGAAATTGATTTTGCTCCTGAAGTTTATGTCAGTATTGTTAGTCTCTGGGAAATTGCGATTAAGTTAAGTTTAGGTAAGTTAGCCCTACAAAAAAGTTATGAAACCATTGAAACTAAACTAGAAGCATCAGATATAACCTTACTGTCTATATCATTTTCTGATACTCTAAAAATTTGTACTTTACCCTTGCATCACCGTGATCCATTTGATAGAATGCTAATTGCCCAATCTATAAACAGAACCCTAATTCTAATTAGTAAAGATACTAAATTTGATGCTTACAATGTACCAAGAAAATGGACATAATGCCCCGTTCGGCTCAATTCTATTCAAGATGAGAGCAAGATAAATTTCCTAATTACCCATAGATTTCTAACCTTCATTGCTAAATTTTCTCTATGACTGCCATTATCCAACAAATAAAAGAGCGTTTTTCCCAATCCCTAGTTAAATCATTTGGGGAAAAATTCGCCGCTAATGATCCTCTAATTGTCGCCGCTAGTAACCCCCGTTTTGGCGATTATCAATGTAATATTTCCCTCTCTTTAGCCAAAGAATTAAAACAAAAACCCCGGGAAGTAGCGGCAACTTTACTAAAAAATCTAGAGATAGATGATCTCTGTCAACCCCCCGAAATTGCTGGACCTGGTTTTATCAATCTTACCCTTAAACCCAGTTATCTAGAAACCCAATTAAAAGACCTAATTACTGACAACCGTTTAGGAGTTGCCACTGCTAACCCCAGTCAAAAAATTATTGTCGATTTTTCCAGTCCCAATATTGCCAAAGAAATGCACGTCGGTCACTTGCGATCGACTATAATTGGTGATTGTATTGCTCGGATTTTGGAATTTCGTCATCATCAAGTAATTCGTCTTAATCACGTCGGGGATTGGGGTACTCAATTCGGGATGTTAATCACTTATCTACAAGAAGCTTATCCTAGCGCTTTAACCCAAGCAGATGCTCTGGATTTAGGGGATTTGGTTAGCTTTTATAAAAAGGCGAAAATTCGTTTTGATGAAGACGAAAACTTTAAAGAAACTGCCCGCCAAGCTGTAGTAAAATTACAGTCGGGTGATCCTCAAAGTCGTCAAGCATGGCAGTTACTTTGTCAACAATCACGACGGGAATTTCAGAAAATCTATGATATTCTCGATATAAAACTGACGGAAAGGGGGGAATCTTTTTATAATCCCTACCTTGAGGCAGTAATCAGAGAATTAGATCAACAGGGATTGCTAACAGAAGACAACGGCGCTTTATGCGTCTTTCTCGATGGTTTTACCAACAAAGAGGGGGATCCTCTGCCCCTAATTGTCAAGAAATCCGACGGCGGTTATAATTACGCTACCACCGATTTAGCAGCAATTTGTTATCGAGTGCGTCAAGATAAAGCCGAAAGAATAATTTATGTCACCGATGCTGGACAAGCTAACCATTTTGCCCAAGTATTTCAGGTGGCTAAAAAAGCGGGATTTTTACCCGATAATGTGGCAGTGGTTCACGTCGCTTTTGGATTAGTTTTAGGGGAAGATGGTAAAAAATTAAAAACTCGTTCCGGGGAGACGGTAAAATTACAAGAATTACTTGATCAAGCGATCGCCTGTTCCCTAGCTGACTTAGAAAAAAGACTGGCAAGCGAGGAAAGAGAAGAAACCGGCGATTTTATCGCTAAGACTGCCGAAACTGTCGGTTTAAGTGCCGTTAAATACGCCGATCTCAGCCAAAATCGCAATAGTAACTACGTTTTCAGTTACGACAAAATGCTCAATCTGCAAGGCAACACCGCCCCCTATATGCTGTACGCTTACGCTAGGGTCCAGAGTATCAGTCGCGAAGGTGGTATTAATTTTCAGGATTTAAGTGCCAATTCACCGCTAATTCTCAAGGATGAAAGCGAATTAATTCTGGCTAAACAATTACTGCAACTTCCCGAAGTAATTAGTGCCGTGGAAGAGGATTTATTACCCAATCGTTTATGTGATTATCTTTATGAACTCAGTAAAAAGTATAATCGTTTCTACGAGAATTGTCCAGTGCTGAAAGCGGCAGAACCGATTAAAACCTCTCGTTTATTTTTGTGTGATTTAACGGCAAGAACCCTCAAATTAGGCTTATATCTCTTGGGAATCCCCGTTTTGGAAAGAATGTAAATCAGTTATCAGTTATCAGTTATCAGTTATCAGTTATCAGTTATCAGTTATCAGTTATCAGTTATCAGTTATCAGTTATCAGTTATCAGTTATCAGTTATCAGTTATCAGTTATCAG
>NZ_SFBV01000178.1:0-7361 GCF_007095585.1 Microcystis sp. M_OC_Ca_00000000_C217Col | reverse complement strand
AAGGTACTACATTTACCAAGCGGCTAATCCTCTAAACGTCTTACTGTCTAGTTTCTAGCCAACGAATCGCACCACACCCCACACCCTGTCCCCACGAAAAACTTTTTCAGCAGACCCTACTTAGACTGCGAGCGGGCCACAGCTTTTAATTTGGGATACAATTCCGAAGGGTCTAACAAAGGGATAAACTCATCGATTGCCGGTTTAAAATTAGCCGGAAAATTCTCCCTAGTTCCATGGCTGTTAGGCGATTTAGGCACTGATTCTAATTCAGGGAATTTGGGTGTTTCTGGGGTTAACTGCGAGAATAATTCCTCCACATCACTCATCCCCTTGCGAGGATCATCAAAAAGAGAAGTTTCTAAGTTTAGTAAAGAATCTTTACTCTTGGCTTCCGCTCGTGGCTCTGGATAAGGCCGCTCAAGGCTGGGAGAAGGTATCTTGACCTGTTCCTGTTGAGGGATAAATACCGTTTTTTTGCCATTTAACTGGGAATCTGGCCAGTTTTTACAAACCAAGCGCTCGAATTCCCCCGTAAAATGAAAGGTAGGATGGCCGCGACGGTGCCAAATTTTGAGGATTTCCTCCACCGAAATGACTTTGTAACGTCCCTGATAGAGTGCCTCTAAAATCGCCATGCGAATCCAATTTAGCGAATAGATGGGCAACCAGCGCTCGATTAATTCTTGCGCTTTATATCCTCTCATTTCAAATCGATATTGGTTGAGTATAGTCGCTATCTGCATGAGGTTGATCTCTGGGTTAATCTCTGCCATAGAATTTACAAAGACAGTGAGCGCAATCGTGATGGCTACTAGGCACTCTATATATTAAGATTCTATTCAGATTTTTCCTAGTGGTTTTTCCCTATTCTCCCCACACTTACCCTTTCGGGTATCTTCGCTCAAGACAAGTTGACTCCCTAAAATCGGGTTCCCTTTTGGTGGCAATTTATCCCCCGCTAACTCCTGTACGGTTTAACGGGACTCCTCTGGCCACCTTAAGATAGTTTTTGTCTTTTCCTTGATTCGGTTGACCCAGTTTACACCTCTTTCTTACCACAACCTGAGTAATTTGTCAATCAAAAAGCAGAATTTCCTCAATCAACCCAGAGGAGATAGAACTATAGCACTACCCTGACAGCCTACCCGATCGAGTTTTTCTGAGTCCCCAGAAATTTTTTGTTAAAATTTGCAACATAACTTAACAATGTGTTACACTTCTTAACATAAGCATACAAAAGGAGCCTCCCCATGACTGCCCGCGGCTACACCACCGAAGAACAAGGAAGACTGAATAATTTTGCTGTTGAACCGAAAATGTACGTTGATAGTTCTAGCAGTCTCGGTTTTACCAAAAACGCTGAAAAACTGAATGGCAGACTAGCTATGATTGGCTTTGTCTCTCTTTTAGCCATTGAATTGTTAACCGGTAAAGGAATTATTGCTTGGATTACCAGTCTCTAAGAATTAACAATCCCGTCGCGCTGTTCGGGGAGTTCAGTCCCCGTCCAGACGGGGTGGTTTAGATACCATAAATGCCCTCAAAAACAGCTTTAGCAGGACCTGTCATGTAAACCCGGTTATCGGTTTGGGACCAGTGAATCTGAAGACAGCCACCGGGCAGTTCCACGGTACAACGGCGATCGCATTTGCCCGTCAACACAGCTGCCACCACCACAGCACAAGCACCAGTCCCACAAGCGAGAGTAATTCCCGCTCCTCTTTCCCAGACACGCATCTTCATATAATCCGGCGCGATTACCTCCACAAACTCCACATTAGTCCGTTGGGGAAAAACCGGATGATGCTCAAATTTTGGCCCGATAGTTTCTAGGGGAATAGAGGCCAGATCATCCACAAAAGTGACGCAGTGGGGATTACCCATACTAACGCAAGTAACTAACCAATCTTTACCCTCCACCTCTAGGGGAACCGCGAGGACTTTTTCTGCTCCATTGACCAAAGTGGTGGGGATTTCACTGCCTAGTAATTGCGGCGGTCCCATATCGACCGTTACCTGTTCATTGGCTTCTAAACGGGGAATAATCGTTCCTGCTAGAGTATGAATGCGATAGGTGCGGCCAATGGCGTTGTTAGCCTCTAAACGGGCGATAAATTGGGCTAGACAGCGAATACCGTTACCACACATTTCTGGTTCCGAACCATCAGAGTTGAAAATTCTCATGGTGTAGTCGGTTGCTGCTTGGCCGGGAAGCGCAAAAATCACGCCATCGGCACCGATGCCAAAATGTCGATCGCACATAGCCACGGCCATTTCCGCTGTGATCAGGGGTTCGGGACTGTGACGGTTATCTATCAAAATAAAATCATTGCCCAGGCCTTGATATTTGGTAAAGGGGATTTTCATGGTCAATAAAAGCTGCTCAACAGGAATAATAGAGGATGAACACCTCATCGATAAACTCATTATGTCTCAATTTGATCCTGGTCTGCCGAGTATTAAACAAGTACAGAGCTATATTCAAGAGAAACGGGAAGTAGAAATTAAGTTAAGCACCGATGATCTGCTCGTTGGTCGCATCCTTTGGCAAGATGCTAACTGTCTATACCTAGTCGATCACTACGATAAACCCACTTTAATTTGGCAACAGTCTCTAGTTTATTTAAGACCTAAAGCCTAGGAGGAAATTGGCGATATTTGTCCGTGGGATGCGTCCCGGACGCATCAAAAATTCAGTAGCAAGCAGATAGCTTTTGAGCAAATGTAAGGTCAGTTGGGGTTAAGGAGATTTGGCCATGAATTTTAGCAAATAATCAGGTGGGATGGCGAGGATAGCATCAGAATTTCAGTGGCTGGAAAATTTGGGTTAAATTGCCCAATCAAGAAAGTCAGAGAGTCCAGCAGAGCGATCGCCATCTAATTTCAGATATGGATTGCCGCTTGTCTGCTAACAATTCAGTCCACTGCTGTACATAACCTGTTATACTCTTGGGCAAAACGAATCCACCGCCATTGTTATGCTGGAAAATCAGGTCGGGGCAGATGCCGTCGCCAATGAGCAGATACCTACTCTAGAATTATCGATCATCATGCCCTGTCTCAACGAGGCGGAAACCCTTGCCACCTGTATCGGCAAAGCGCGAGATTATCTGGAACAACACAAAATTGCGGGAGAGGTGCTAATCGCCGATAATGGCAGTAGCGATGGTTCCCAAGAAATTGCCACTAATTCAGGGGCGCGGGTGGTTCCTATCCCAGAAAGGGGACTATGATTATGAGGGATTTGAATATATGAGGACAGTTTATCTCTATTCGATATAGTAGTTACTATCGTGTAAAACAAGTTATTGCCAAAGTAATCTAAATTATGATTAATGTACTTCAAAAGAGTTTTTACAAATTTTGTTCTTTACTATCTAGTCAACAATTTCGACGATTTTTTATTTTTGGTTTAACCTGTAATATTATTTATACTTTTTCCATATATTTATTAACTGAAAAAATCAAATTTCATTACATTGCATCGGTAGTTATTGCTCTAATTTATACAAGTTTTCTTGGGTTTTGCCTAAATAAGTTTTATACTTTTAATACAAGTATAAAAATGTTTTTCCCAGAATTGATAAAGTACTATAATGTCATGTTTTCTGGCTTATTAATTAACGTGGCTTGGATGTTTATTTTGGTAGAAGTATTTAAACTATGGTACATGGCATCGGTAGTAATTGTGAGTGCAGGTTTAATGTTTTATAATTTTTTCTTGCACAAACACTGGAGTTTTCGTGGTTTAAATAAGCATAAAAAAGACCATAAGAGCAGATAGTTTTCCTTGTTATTAGTAGATCAATTTCGACGTTATTTAATTGAGTTAAGTGCATTAAATATTATGCCCAAAAAACAATTATTGACGAGAATATTTTGCGAAGATATAAACAAATTATTCTTTGCTTGTGGGATTTTATCAATTATCATTATTAAGTTTTTTTTAATCAGAAACAGTGAAGTTGTTGGTCAACCAAGAGATTCCTTGCTCTATACGTTAATGGCAGATCAGAATATTTGGTTTCCTACTAATAAAGCTAAGGCAATAATTGATTATATGCCAGGATATCCGATATTTATAATGGTTTCTAATTTTCTGAATTTTTATCTAAGAATTAGTCATGAGATTTTTTACACTATTTCTAATATATTATTAGTTTTTAGTTTTAGATGACTAAAAATTCCTCGATATATCTGCTTAGTTGTTTTTGCAATTTTAACTTTTCATATAACAACTTTTATGGTTTTCAATACTATTGTAACTGAAACAATAGCCATTAGCTTATATCATATCCTTTTGGCTTTAACCATCATAACTGTTATGTCAGAAAATTTAGCCAAGAAACTAATATTTTCTGTTCTTGGCGGCTTGTGTTTAGGAATAATATTTATTACCTGTCCAGAGCAGATAGTGTTCTTGCTGAGTTACCTAGTTGTTTTTGTTATTCTTGTATTAAGGAATAGAATGAATATAGCAAGAGCTATTCGAGAAGCTTTGCCGATTTGTATTATTCCCATTGCTATAAGTTTATTAATTACTACAGTTTTTACTTTATTAAATGCTTTTTTTCTAGAATTACCAGCGTTATCCATTAGTAACTCATCGGCTTTCAAAGAAACTTTTTCCCAGATTCAGAGTATAGATGATGGTCAAAATATAGATGATTTTGAGTTTGTCAATATAAATCGCCAACAATTAAAAATGGCTTATCAAGTCAAGTGAGTCCAACATTGAATCAAGTCAAACCTCTAATCGAAGAAGAATTGGCTAGGAGAATTACTAGAATTGGTGGAAAAGATACTAATATAGAAGTAGCAATTGATTGGGTGCAATGGTCAACAATAGAAGCAATTAGAAGAAGCGATTTAACAGAAGATAGGAGTATATATAAAGTTTTTACTCAAATTAATTCTGAACTGCAAGAGGCATTTAACGATAAAAGAATTAACAGGAAAACTTTCTCTTTTGATGATATAGATATAGGATTTTGGCTAACCAAATTTCCTCATTCATTAACTGAAATGAGTGTATATTTATTTTTGCCACGAGTCAGTAGTAAGAAATTATTACAAAATACGGATGATCCTCGAGTAACCCCTGAAATGAGATCAATATTTAATCGAGTGGCACATCGTCGAACTTATCTAGTTAACCAACCAGATTTAAATAAAGACCTTATCTTCTATTTAAACCGGATCACTCCTTTAATTCAGATCATCAATATTCTTGGAATGATATCTTTTGTAACATTATTCGTCTATTACTTGGTTAAACCTATTCACTCCCAACTTCTTAATCAATACACATTGATTATTTCTTTTGCCTTATCTATAATTTTACTGCGCTTATTTTTGTATGTTGCAGTCGATCTGGCATTTTTCCCTGCACCCTCACGTTATCTCTTTCCCAGTAATCCATTGCTATCGGCACTGTCAATTCTAAACTTATATGTTACAACTAAACTTTTAAGGTCATTTCGATTTTAAGCTTGATATAGCTAAGGTTTATGGCTGTGAAACCAAGATAAACTTCAGTTTTTAATTTTTCAGTATCATTTTCTCTGGGTTGCCGAATTTTTGCCCTAAGCCGTTCGTAATCTAAACCCCGTTGTTGGGATGCTGAAGGCCCTGTCTAGCTTAGATAGCTTCGGAAATCTGGATAATGAACACCCCAATCATTATAGGTTATTGGGGACAAAGACAAGCCAATCAATTAAGGCAGCACTATTGAGCAATCAAAAATTTGTTGTCACAAATGTCAATAATCCTGTTATACTCTTGAGCAAAACGACTCCACCGCGATTGTTATGCTGGAAAATCAGGTCATGGCAGATGCCGCCTCTAATGAGCAGATACCTACTTTAGAATTATCGATCGTCATGCCCTGTCTCAACGAGGCGGAAACCCTGGCCACCTGTATCGGCAAAGCACGAGATTATCTGGAACAACACAAAATTGCGGGAGAGGTGCTAATCGCCGATAATGGCAGTAGCGACGGTTCCCAAGAAATTGCCACTAATTCAGGGGCGCGGGTGGTTCCCATCCCGGAAAGGGGTTATGGTAGCGCCCTGCGGGGAGGTATCGCCGCCGCCAAAGGTCAATACATTATTATGGGGGATGCCGATGATAGCTATGACTTTACCAATCTCTCGCCTTTCCTAGAAAAATTGCGACAGGGTTATGATTTGGTGATGGGCAATCGTTTTCAGGGGGGAATTCAACCCGGGGCGATGCCGGTATTGCATAAGTATCTGGGCAATCCTGTCTTGACTTGGTTAGGACGGTTATTTTTTGGCAGCCCCTGTGGTGATTTTCACTGTGGATTGCGCGGGTTTAGTAAACAGGCGATCGAACAATTGAACCTACGCACCACTGGCATGGAATTCGCCAGCGAGATGGTGGTGAAAGCATCCCTCTACGGCCTGAAAATTACCGAAGTACCAACCACTTTATCCCCTGACGGTCGCAGTCGTCCCCCCCACCTAAAAACTTGGCGCGATGGCTGGCGACATCTCCGCTTCCTCTTAATGTATAGTCCTCGCTGGTTGTTTCTCTACCCCGGACTGGCTTTAATGTTTCTGGGATTTGTGGCGACGATTTGGTTTATGACCCAACCGAGAGTTCACACCCTTCTCTATTCAGCCACAGCTTTGATTATCGGCTTTCAAATCGTCAGTTTTGCCATCTTCACAAAAGCTTTTGCTATCAGCGAAGGTTTATTACCGGAAGACCGAAAATTAAGACGATTTTTGCGTTATATTAATCTGGAGGTGGGATTGATCATTGGCGTAATTTTATTGGTACTAGGTATGGGCGGTTCACTGTATGCTTTATACATTTGGAATGCTCGACTTTATGGGGCTTTAGATCCAGCCGTGACCATGCGGATTGTCATTCCTTCCGTAACCGCTCTAGCGTTGGGAGTACAGGTGGTTTTTTCCAGTTTCTTTTTAAGTGTTTTGGGATTGAAACGAAGATAAAAATAATTGTAACTGATTGTTATCGGCTTTATTGCTTCTAAACTTATATGTTACCCTTCAACTTTCGGATACTCAAAAATACCAAGAAATAGACAATCATCCTAGTTCTTATGGTATCCGTATTAAACAGGGTAAGCTCAGTAGGTAGGCACAATTATTTGTAGGATGGGTTAGCGGTAGCGTAACCCATGCGGGCGTTGGGTTTCATGCTTCAACCCAACCTACGTTCATTTTATATTTAATTCCACCCACCTACTTAATCATATTCAAGCCAAAAAAGCTGACTACGTTGTCGCCCTTAAAGCTAATCATCCGACTCTTTATACTCAGGTCAAAAACTGGTTTGAGCAAGCTCAAGCACATCAATTTGATGGT
>NZ_SFBV01000177.1:0-10140 GCF_007095585.1 Microcystis sp. M_OC_Ca_00000000_C217Col | reverse complement strand
AACGTAAAGACAAAGCAATTAAAGACGCTTTGGCGTTAGTCCAGTCTAATGATCTGGTAGTCTATGAAGCTTTAAAGGTAAGAAACTTAGTCAAAAACCGTAAGCTTGCCAAGTCAATTAGTGATGCTTCTTGGTATCAATTCACCGAATGGTTGAATTATTTTGCCAAGATTTAGCGGATTGTTTGTGTTGCTGTTCCTCCCCATTTCACGACTCAAGATTGTTCAGTTTGTGGGACGAGAGTTCAAAAAAGATTAAGCACTAGAAATCATCAATGCCTCAATTGTAAAACAGTCTTAGATAGGGATCATAATGCGGCAATCAACATTCTTAAAAAAGGGTCGCAATATTTGGGAAATCATCTCAACGGTACTGTTGGGCAAACAGAAACCGACCCAAACGCATAATAGAGAGTCCGACCTCTGGATTTTCAGTGGAGACATTGAGAATTTAAGTTGTCTCGTTGAACAAGGAATTTCCGATAGTGATAAGTCAAGAATCCCCCGTCACAGCGTAGCTTGACGGTGGGAGTATGTCAATCCCACTCCTGTAAGTCTCGGAGCCAATTTTGCAGCAAGCTAGTTAATTGAGTACGGCGAGTTTCAAAATTGCCAGCAATTGAGAGCAAGCTAACCCCCACCAGCAATCCGATAATCCATTTAAGCAGAGGATAAAGGGAAATCCAAATTACCAACTGATAGAAAGCATTAGCCACAAAAGTAAAAGTGCCAAGATAGAGGAAGGCGCGAATTCGTAAGGCTAATCCGGCAAAAATTGCCACTAAACTGAGGATGCCAGGCAGGATTCCCGTCTGATGATCAAACCAGAGAGCCGCACTAGCAATAATGCCTGTTCCCAAGAGGCGGAGCAGGTGGCGCAAGGATTTGCCTTGCCTCCCCTGACAGGTAGGTTCTATCCAGACAAGACAGAGGAGAGACAGTCCGACAAGACTGCTGTAGGCGAAGGGAGTTGCCAGAGAGAAAGCCGCCAGCCAAAGGGCGATCGCCCAATTCACTAACAGTAGGGTAAGATAGCGCCACCGGGGTTGCTGCCGCAGCCAAGCCAGCCAAGCATAGAATCCAGCCACCACCAGCAAACTTAGGGGATTGAGCTTGTCTAAACTGCCCCCAAGGGCGAGTCCTGGAAGAACAAGAGCGAGGAATTGCCAAGGACGAGGTGGCCAGCCCCAAAGCCGCCAAGGGAGCAGATAGGTGAAAACAGCCACCCCAGAGGCGATTACTCCCAACCAAGAAACTAGGTATTGAGAGAAGAATTCCATCGGAGGAATAGTATTGGCAGCATAAACCCCAATCCCAGTGGCTTCTAGAATACCCAGATAGACCCAGATTTCAGCGATCGCCTGGTCAGGATGGTTGCGCCCTTGCCAGATAGCATAACGAGTCAAAAAGATACCGGTTGCCAATCCCAACAGTTGATTGACTGCAACGGGATAGAATAAAGCCCCTAGTAACAGGCAACTGCCCAAAGCCCAGTGCAGGTGGGCAACCAACTTCAATTCTGAGGCCGTCAGATGCAAGTAGCCAGCCAACCAGGGAGAGAGCAATCGATAGCCGTAAACCAAGCTGGCGGCCAGGGCTGCCATTGCCAAAAATTGATCGCCTTGGGACAGGTCGGCAATTTGATAAAACAATAGCTCGTAGGCTGAGATGGAGATCCCGCCAATTCCCAGGTACAACAAGGGCTTCCCGGCCGGAGAGCGCCGCCCAACTCCGATGGCAATCAGTACCAGTCCCAGAGAACTCAAGCCAGTCCAACTACTGAAAAATCCCCAACGCAGAGCCGCTCCTAAGGCCCCATAGAGCAAGGGTAGGATATTCCAGCTATTGAGCATTTCCCGCCTGTGATCTCTGTGCCACCAATCTCCCAACAGTTGGGTAAGCAATCCCAAGAGAATATTGGCGATCACTAGGGCAATTAAAGACTGCTTAGTTAGGTTGAGAACTTCGATGGTGAACAGTTCCAAGCTCCAGCCTACCCCGTAGATGCCCCAGTTACTCGGCTCGAGGTAGCTTCGATAGGCGATCGCCCCTAAAGTCAGGGCAGCCCCTAGGACAGAGAGGCTTGAGGCCGCCATCCAATCCCAGTAAACGGCTAGAGAATGGAGAGTCAGGGCGACTAACTCCAGACTACAGAGGGCAATTGCCCAGCCATCGAGGGACTGGGTATAGAGGGCGGCAAGTTGGCTCTGGCGGCGCAAGAACCAACTTCGCAGCATCCAGAGGACAGCTAAGAGCAAGGCAACTGCCAGCAACCAGCCGTCAATTGAACGCAAGGCCCATCCCGCCCAACCATCCCACAGGCAAATGCCCCACAAAGCCAGAGCGAAGCCGATGGTAAGGGTAACTGCCGCCCCTTGTTGTAAATAATAGGCATGAACCAGCATCAACCCAGTTGCTATTCCTAAGCCGATTAGCCTGTACCCTGTCAGCCCTAGCAAGGGCAACTGGACTAGGGATAAGGTGGCAATACTCAACCAGATTGCTGAGGGAAAACGGGGAGGTTGCCAACTGCGATAGGCGGTTGCTCCCATAAGCAAGAGCGACAAGAGGAGAGTACGGAAAGGCTCCTGCACTATCGAGGTGTTAGCTACCAGAATCGACAACTCCAGACTACAGAGGGCGATTGCCCAGCCATCGCAGGCGCGGGCATAGAGGAGGGCAAGTTTAGAAGTACGCTGGCTCAACCAATAGCGCAACGGCCAGAGGGGGATAAGGGCGATTGCCCCCGCCAACAGCCAATCTAATCCAGAGAGAGGCAATCTCTCTAGTAAGGCAACGCTCAAGCCCAAGGACAAGCCTACCGTGATGGCAGCCGCTGCTAATTTTTGTAGGCGATGAGTCTGGAAGAACATCAACCCAGTGGCGATCGCCAGGGTGACGAGACGAGTTTCTTCCCCTACCCAGGTGGGAATTTGGGCAACTAGCAGGACTGAGATGCTCAACCAAATGACTAGGTTAGGTTGGCGCGAGGGTTGCCAACTGCGATAAGCTGTCGCCCCCATCAGCAGCCAAGTGGCGATCGCTTCTCTACCGTCTGGAGAATTAAGGACATTGCCAGAAAGCGCCAATAACATCAGGAGCGAGAGGCAAGTTGCCCAACCATCGCTAACCTGGGCATAAATTCTCGCCAAATTATTCGGTAATGCCCTTAAGCATTGGCGGAGAATCCACAAGCTTGTCGCAGTAATTACCCCTGCCAACAGCCAGCTTGCTTCTTGCCGCAATGCCCAACCAAAACTGCCATCCCACAAAGACAGTGCCAGCCAACTCAAGCCAAAACCTACGGTAATCGCTGCTGCTGCTACCTGCTCTAAGTTACGGCTATTGACGAACATCAATCCTGTAGCCATCCCTAAGCCAATTGAGGCAATTCCTGGTTCCAACCCTTGCAGGAGTAGGGCTGTTAAGATAAGCCACTGCCACAGGGCTAAAGCGTCTATACTCAACCAACTGGCAACTTCCCGCCGAGCCAGATTCCAAGTTCCCACCCCAGTCAGGGCCAGGGGAGCCAAACCCCAGACTAAGCCCCACTCTAGCCCCATAAGCGGGTGCTCCAACACAGAGGTCAACTGGGCGAAAACTGCCCCCTGATTGAGGACAAACAAGCCATAGGATAGCCCAGCCAAGATTAGTCCCAGATTCCAAGTTGTGTGGTGTAGGAGATGAAGCAAGGAAGTAGCAGGAAAAGGCCGTTTCACGCTGAATGCCAATTCCAGCACCGCCAGCATGATTAAAATCACGCCCCAAACTGCCCAACTCAGCCTTGGCCATCCCCAGTCAATCGCCAAAATTAGGGTGAGCAAGCCAGCTAGGTGAGTGAGATAGGCCAGGGAGAGAAAACGGCGGGAAATCTCTTGAAGGGAAGCTAGTTTGACTTGCCGTTGGCTGAAAATTACTAACGCCAGGGTTGAAGCTGCCAAGTTGAGCGTCCTCAAGGCAGGATTGACTAAGGAGCAAAAGGTCAAGGTTGTTCCCCAGAACAAGGCTATCGAGCCGGTAAAAGAGGCTAATTCCCGCTTGCCCAATTGGGAGAACCAATCTGTCAGGAATAGGATCAAGACTAGGTAAGGAAAGAGAACTAAGCTTAGTAACGCCCAAGGGGTAGCTTCAGCGCCAGTTAAACCAGTCCCCAAGGTGATTGCCCCTTGCCTGAAAGTGTCTGGAAGTAAGCGCCAAGCCAGCCACAACCCCTGCAACCCAATCAGCAAGGCTGCTGCCAAGTCGAACTTCCGCCAGGAGTAACCGATGCGTCGGGCAAAAAACAGGAGTGATAAACCACTCACTGCTAGGGCTTGCCAAGGTGTTTCACCCACCGACAGTAACCAACCTAGCAGCAGCAAGCTACCGCCGATACGCTGCCACAAGGAAACAGATTGTCTGGTCTGCCAACTGGCTAACCAGCCGCAAATCCCCACAGCCAGCCCCAATTGGCTAATCTCTACTTGAGCGATAAAAATTGCCCGCACCAGCAGGATAACTAGCCCATAGACGACAATTGCCTCATTTAAGCTAAAAGGGGCTAATCTTTCTCTCCTTGATGCTGCTTCTTGTCCGGCTCCTTCAGGAACACGGGAAAGGGAGATCAAAGTTGTTCCCACCATGCCCAAGTAAGTTGCCAGCAAGGGAAAACCTCCAATTGCCCATCCCCAATGCAGATAGCTCAATCCCAAGTGATTCGGCAGACTTTGAGAAAATCCTGCCTGGCGAGTTTCCCCGTACCTCCCCCGGAATAGTTGAACTGTTACGGCGGTAAGGGAAAGGGCAGCCACTACCACAATCAACCAGTCTAGAGGGTTGCGCCACAAGCCCAAGCTATCCATGGCCAGAAAATTCATCGGTACTAGCAACAGAGTAACCAGGCGCAAAGCCTGACTGGTCAGGCGCAGGCGCGGCTGTTGGCTACTCCAAAAACTGGCTCCCCAAAAAGCTAAAGTATAAAGCCACAACACCCCATACTGTCCGGCGGTTGAGAATTTTTCCCAAAAGTTGGCGGCGAGGACACCAGAGGAGATGACCACCATGAAGACTCCCAACAGCAGCAGCCAGAGGACGCTCAATTCTGCCATCAGAGACTGTAACATTTGTCCGAATTGACTGGGAGTTTCCTGCCGTCGAGGAGATGTTGGCGGCTGTGGCGGGATTCTACGGGGAGCTTCTGGCCGTCGAGAAGGTAGCGCGGGTGGGGGAGTCTGCTGGGAGGAGATGGGGTCTGGCAGCGGCTCTCTGGTAGGGGCAGTTGTCAGTATAGGCACGACACAGGAGAGGTTTTCCCGACACAGTTGCTTGACTTGAGATTCCCCAAGTAATCCTAATTGGAGCCATTGTTCTAAACCTTGTACTAGAGAGGGATGGGAAGCTCTCACTCTTATAACAACCCGGATTTGAGAAGCAGTCAGCCAGCCTCGCTCCTGCCATTGCCCCAAACCTTCTAAAAAGTTAGATAAAGGGACGCTGGTGGTTATTGTCAGAGCGAGGGTTTCTTGAACTGAATTTTCTCTCGCATTTATTGCTAATTCTAGTCTTTTGTCGGCAATCAAATCTAATTCTAGCCATTGCTTGAGAGCTAGTAAAAGTTCGGCCGGCGAACTTGGATTGACGATTTCTATTGGGATGATTCGCTTCTCTTGAAAGGACATAAGTAATCAGATAAAGATAAAGTTAACTGGGGAGACAAGGGAACGGGGAACAGTAAGGGTTTCAGCCTTGGTTAGATCTCTTAAGAAATTAATCTCATCTAAGCTGTCTTGAAAAAGCGAATAATCTCTCGTACATGATTGAGAAATTGACTGTCTTCTGTCAGTTGTGCGATCGCATTTTGTGCTTCCTGAGATAAGGTTTCATGTTCAACCTGATTTTTAGCCTCCAATTTTTCTAGTAAGGCTTTCAGACGGGCTAATTCTTGGCGATTTATTTGGACTTCTTCTTGCTGTATATTTGCTTCGGTATCCAGTTTTTCCCTGATTATTGCCAGATTATCCTCTAAAATAGAGACGCGATTACGCAACTCTACTACATCCTCTCTGGGATACTTAATCTGTTGTCGAATCATTGACAAACGCACGGCTAAATATTGATAAGCCCGAATCGCCGGACGTAAAGCTGTCAATAATAAAGTTGCACCAGAACTCACATATCCTACTGCACTAATTCCCGTTGCTGCTAAGGTATAAAGTCCAATTCCTGACAGCAAATGTAAGGCAATCGCAAGCCGAATTGACCAACGCGCTACTGTCTTAACATAATCAACTTGTTTCTGATCTACGGTAATATTTTTCTCTTGAGAAATTGCTGCTTCTGCGATTACTTCCTGGGCATCAAAATAAATGTTCCAAGGAACAGTCACAATCACTAACAACCACCAAAAACTGGCGATCCCAATCAACCAATCGATTAAATTTCCTGACGGGATGTGCAACCATCGTAAAATTCCAAAAGCTAGTAAGACTAAGGCTCCAAAAATCACACAAAACCCGATAAATCCTAGATAGCTTAAAAACATCTCAATCACCTCTTTTTTATTTCTCTTTCTGGCTCTACCGAACTTAGTATGCTAAACTGATGATTGAAAAAGGAAACGGGGAACAGGGAAAAGGGGAAAGGGAAAAGGGTTGAGATTTTGGCAACAACTAAGAAATGATTATTGAAGGAAAAGGTGACGTTATGGACAATAAGCAGAGAATAGTCTGGTTTTTTTGGTTCTTCGTTACTTGGTATGGTTCGATAGGGGGGCATAAATCGACTAAATCCTTATCTGGCAAGAGATTTAATTGATTAGTTCGCTCCAGATCGCCAACAATTGACAAAAATTGCATAAGACAAACCGAAGAACCTGTTATTTTTACATAACAGGTTCGGTAGAACCCTCTTTTTTATGCTAGAAAAAGATTGGTCAAGTTTCACTAGCGGTTGTGACACTTTGTGAATTTACCCATAAAATAGCCTAATTGTGAACCATAACTTGGCTGTTTGACAACGAGTATAGTGTAGGGACTGTCTTGATTGTCAAGGGGTAATTCAAAAAAACTCAAGCAGTTGCCGTAAAACTCAAAATCTCAAACCAGAAAAAAGCGCAGCAAAAGCTAAGCTGCTCAGGTTAAACCAAAGCAAGCGCAACCCTTGATTAGAGATAACAAAAAGTGTGAATCTCTAGGAACAAGGCTGTAAATTGTCTGTTGCTGCCAAGGCTGATTTTGGCGAACCATTGCATTAAGAATGACTAAGATTTTCCGCACACAAGCAGTCAGAGCCAGTTTTTTTGATTTACCGCGTCCGACTAGGCGTTCGTAAAAGGCTTTAATCACCGGATTATGACCCATAGCTACCACCGCTCCCATGTAAAGAGTCGCCCGAATCTGAGCGCGACCTCCCTGAATCATCCGCTTACCTTTATGTTGACCACTATCAGGATTGATGGGCGCAACACCGACTAAGCGAGAGATTTGTTTGGCGGTTAGTAGAAATTAAGTACCTAAGCAAAATTAATTACACATTTCGATAAAGCTTTTGCCTCTTGCCTATTGCCTCTTGCCTGTCTTCACTAGGAAATTTATTTTGCATGACTACTTACTTGACCAATCCCCGGCACGGTTTTTAGTAAATTGACTTTCTCCAGCCATTCTTGGTTAGCTTGGGTCAATTTCTCAATTTCTTGATTGAGTTTTCCGGGGCAGTTAATGAGCTAAAATTTGAGCGTCCATGGCATCGGTTTTGGCTAACTTACCAGTGGCTTTAGTAAAGTCTCTTCCTTGACGGGGATTAATTAAGGCGACCGGTAAACCCGCTGCTTGTAATTGAATCACCAGTTCAGTTTCTCAACCTCCTGTCGCTTCCAGAACAATGAGGTTGACAGTGTAGTATTTTAGGGTCTCGACCAGTTTAGAAAGGTAAACATCTAGGGTCGCTTTGCTAATGTCAATGCCTACCCATTGAGAGATATTTTCCCTGATTAAACCTGAGAAATTGGCGAGATTAATGGTTATTTTTGAGAGCATCCCCTTGATTTTACTCATCCTTGCCCGATACGGTCTGTTAGCCTAACAATTGATTGTTTTCGCGACGACCCTGGCGACTGTTCGAGTTTTGTCAGGGAGATTATGGTGGTGACCCTTGCTACGAAGAGGTCTTTTCTGACCAAGGTTGGGACGGTCTACCACTTCTCTCAATATACAAGGTTGGGTTGAAGCATGAAACCCAACGCCTCAACGGATTGAGTATTAGATAGTATCCTGTTTGTCCATATCTAGAGGATTGTTTAATATTTCTTTCGGGTTTTAGCTGACCTTTTTGGTTAAGTACAATCAAGAAAAATTGCCAGATTTCAGAATCGTTCTTGGCTCTTGCCATTGAGCAAATCTATTGTCATCATAGACTAAAATCTAGATCTAGCCATGGTTTTCTAGAAACTTGGCCCGATGTTTAGATATCGATCGAGCCGGAATTGTTATGATCAATTCATGAAGTTTTATGACAGTATTTCCCCGTGAACATGAACCAAATCGACTATCTCAGGATTAGTTTAATCGATCGCTGTAACTTTCGCTGTCAGTATTGTCTGCCTGAAGATGCAGAATTGGCCTATGTTCGACCACAAGACTTACTCACCCGGGAGGAAATTCTTACTTTAGTCAAAAATGTCTTTATTCCCCTCGGTTTCCGCAAATTTCGTCTTACTGGTGGGGAACCTCTCTTACATCCCGAAGTAGTGGAGATTGTGCGCGACATCGCCTCTTTATCTGCTACTAGCGATTTAGCCTTGACCACTAATGGCTATTTACTTGACAATTTAGCCGAAATGTTGTATGAAGCCGGACTAAGACGGATTAATATTAGTTTAGACTCCCTCGACCCCGACACTTTCGATAAGATTATCGGTAATCGCGGCCGGAGTCGTTGGCAAAAAACTTGGGCAGGTATTCAAGCAGCCCAGAGGGTGGGTTTTGACCCCTTAAAATTGAATGTGGTGGTGATTCCGGGGATAAATGAGGCAGAAGTGGAAGATTTAGCGGCTTTGACCATCGATAAGCGTTGGCACGTCCGTTTTATCGAGTTTATGCCCATCGGTAACGGTGATTTATTTCAAGAAAAAGCTTGGATTGCCAACGAGGAATTAAGGGGGCGAATTCGGGCAAAATGGGGCTTAAATGAGGGTCAAGTGCGGGGAAATGGTCCAGCCGATGTTTTTCAAATTCCGGGGGCTAAGGGTACAATCGGCTTTATCAGTCAGATGTCGGAGTGTTTTTGCGATCGCTGCAACCGCCTACGTCTCTCGGCCGATGGTTGGTTGCGTCCCTGTCTCCTCAACGAAACCGGACAAATTGACCTAAAAACTGCCCTCCGTCAGGGAATTTCGCCAGCAGAAATCAGGGAAAGAGTGCGGGAATTAATAGAACTGAAGGCAGAAATAAACTTTAAACTGCGTGATTCCGGCACATCAAGCGGCATTTATACCCGTACTATGTCCCAAATTGGCGGCTAAAAATCTACTGTCCGAATTCTACTCTAGCCTGTTCCACCATTTCCACGGTAACTCGATCGGAACCGGCATGACGAGCTAATTCTTCTATCCTTTGACGCGCTTGGTAACGAACAAAATAGGGAATATTTTTCAGTTTTGCTTTTGCTTCTGCGGTCCATTGTAGTTGATCGGAAAAATCTAGAGCGTCCATAGATTTAACATATAGTAGTCCGTCTATTATAACAAAAAAGATTAGCTATTTTGAGATAATGAGTTTCTTGATAGCGACTCTTTTTCACCTTTTTTTTAATTTTAGGTTTCTGCTAGGTCAAAATTGACTCTTTGATATAAATCTTGCAAAGAAATCTGCCAATCCACCGACACCAATTGTAAAACTGCATTTTCCCCTGTAAGGAAATCAACTAACCATTGATCATCCTTTTGTTTATAGTAACGTTCTACACTATAACTAGATTGTTCAATCAGAATATATTCCTGAAAAGTTGGCAAGGAACGATAGAATTTAAACTTATCCCCTCGGTCATAAGCTTGGGTAGAATTAGAGAGAACTTCGACAATAATTAAAGGATTGATCACGTTAGATTGACTATTACCTTGATAGAGAGGTTGACCTTTAATCACCATCACATCGGGATAGGTGTAAAT
>NZ_SFBV01000176.1:0-4522 GCF_007095585.1 Microcystis sp. M_OC_Ca_00000000_C217Col | reverse complement strand
AGTTCCGGCTGCCATAAATAGCACCATCACCCAAATCGGTATAGATCGCCGTTAAACCGCTTCCCCCCGCTGTTAAGGTAGGTACCGCCGTCGTGACATCCCGTAACTCATAGGTTTCACTTGGTTGCGGACTATTGTAGTCATAGGTGTTCACCTTCAGTTGAGCGCTGATAATCGGGGCGGTCAATGTCGGCAGATTGAAAGTAAACCAGTTGCGGTAGAGGCCGGATCGTGGTATCCTGTGACATCGTACCATCCCGTATCTGCCGCATCCAGGGTGATTGTGTTCAGAGGCGGCTCATCGTTGGCGGCTAGGTTGCCATTACCTTGACTTGCTGTAGCGGAGCCAGACTTATTGCCTAAACTGCCGGGGGTATAACCAGAGCCGGCTAAGACGGTGAGGGTGGCGGTTTCCGTGCCTTCTTGGAGGGTGTCGTCAATGACATTGAGGTTGACCACTGCGGTGGGGGAACCAGCTAAGAAGGTTACGGTGGTAGGAATGGTCGTGTAATCCTTGCCATTGGTTGCTGTGCCGCTCATGGCGATGTTAACCGTCAAGGCGCTGGCGGTGGAACCAGTGCGGGTGAGGGTATATTGACCATTGTTGGCGGGTTCGCCAGCCACGGCATCAGTCGCTACCACTGTCACCACCGGAGTCGCAGTACCTCCCAAAGCGTTAAACACATTGAGCCGCTTACCAGAAACCGTTTTGCCGGCTAAAGCCGCAATAGAGTCCCCCGTGTTCATTAAGGTGTTTTTCACCTGTTGGGCTGTCCAGGTAGGATTTTGTGACCACAACAAAGCCGCCGCCCCCGCCACATGGGGACTGGCCATGGATGTCCCTGAATAGGTGGCATAGGTATTGTTGGGAGTGGTGCTGTAAATGTCTGAACCAGGTGCGCCTAAATCTACGCTGGTTAAGCCATAGTTGGAAAACCACGAGAGATCATCGGTGCGGGTGGTGGAAGCAACACTAACAATGTTGGCAAGGTTGTAGCTAGAGGGGTAGTGAGGAAATAAATCTGTATTATCTGAATCATTACCAGCCGCCGCAATAAATAACGCCCCCGCCTGACCCGCTGCATTAATCGCATCGTAGAGCGCTTGGCTATAACCGCCACCTCCCCAGGAGTTATTGGTGAGCTTAACTCCTTTGTCCTTCGCATAGTTAATTGCCAAAATGGCATTGGAGGTAGAGCCTGATCCTTGATCATTCAAAAACTTCATAAACATCACTGGGGTTATTGTCGTTGTAGGCAAAGTCCCAACCGCGAATGTCGTCAACGTAGCCATTGCCATCGTTGTCAATGCCGTCGTTGGCAATTTCCCCTGGGTTTGTCCAGATGTTGCCAACTAGGTCTTGGTGATTGTAGTCAACCCCCGTATCAATAACCCCAATCACTAAATTAGGATTGCCTTTTTGAATATCCCAGGCTTCCGGGGCATCAATATCGGCATCGGGAGTACCGCCACTTTGTCCGGTGTTATGCAGTCCCCAAAGTTGATTAAAACTGGGGTCATTGGGGAACGTGGCCTGGGGAGTAAATGCACCCACCGTCCGAATATAGTCGGGTTCAATGTATTCAAAAATCGGATTGGAGCGATATTGTGCCAGAATCTTCTCCACAGAGAGCGACCCCGATAACTTCCAAATCTCTGCCCCCGTTAGTTTAATCGTCTGGGTGCTAACAGCACCAAAGAGGGACTTGAACTGAGCAACTTCGGCACTGGCGATCCCCTGCTTAAACTTGAGAATCAGTTGATTGGGAGCATAAGGGGCAAGGGTGCTAGTTGCTGCCGGTTCTAGCTCTGAGGTGACGGGGGCAGCAGTGGGTACAGAGGCAAGACTCGACGCTGGACTGGTGGAATAACCAGAAGAGTCAATACTGGGAGAAGCGGGAAAGACCACTTGACTCGTAGCAGCAGGGGAGACTGGAACCGTAGGAGCCTCAGAGGAGACTGTAGATGGGGAGGGGTTAGAGTTCAGGACTCCTAAGACGGGGGGAAGGGTTTCAATCGATACACTTAAATCGCCAGAATCTGTTAAATCAGCCGTGATTGGGAAGGATTGCTCAAAACCCAAAGCATCGTTTAAGGACGGCACATCTATACTTGATGAATCAGAACTTACTTGTGTTGTCTTCATGACTTTACCTACCTAATTGTCCGAAAATTAATCGGTCAATTACTTAAGTTTGTTGAATTCTTTCTGTTTATGGTTAGGGAAAAAGACCAGCCCAACCTTTCTGCCTTAGGGCTAAATCTCTCATCTACTTATGATTATAAATAGATAAGTTTAACAAAAAAATAAATTTTTTCTTAAATTAATTTATCCAAGAGCCTGATTAGTCACAGCAATAATAACAGCATTATTGAGAATTAAAAAACCTAGAGGTATTAAGCTGCCCGTGCATTTAAATTACTTGTTGAGACGCAGTTAAAATTCGTTGCGTAAATGCGTCCTAGCTTACTAGGTCAGGGTTTCTCAATCAACAGAGGAAATACTAAGACTATTTTTCAAAAACTGTAGCCCAATTATAGAAAAGATAATTAAGTGTATAAATCGGCTCTTATTGTTTCTTTGTGTAAGGGAGAAGAATAGAAATAATTCTCAAAAACATTGTCTTTAAAGCCTTGCCTAGCAAGACTTATATAAATAATAACTACTAATAAATATACCAAGTTTGTCAGAGGTAATAAATGGGTAATATTTGGGAATAAAAAATAATTTTTGTTCAAAAATTGGCAAAATTTTTTATAGTTTTTAAACTAATTTACGAATTAAATTTTTTAAATATAAATCAATAATTTTCCTTTAGTTTTCTAGTAATTACCAGCCAAATATACACCTTTATCTTCTTACAATAAACCAGCCACAACATTCAAATCAATACCTATTGCTTAAATTGAACATTCTCCTCACCTCAGTCCGGTTAATTTTTGCTTTAACGTTTTCTGCGGTTTGATTGCTTACTGTCACTAACCGAAGAAATCTTACCTTTAGATGAGCCTACTTTTACCTCAATCTGCTTAAACCGAACTCAGGTTAAATTAATCTTTTTTTCCTAATACCATTTTTCTTTATTTGCGTCACAACGAATGCAGGCTTGGCAAGCATTCGAGCGTGGATGTCTGTCATGGATTTAGAAATTTGGTATAAGTTCCCTGGAAAGATTAAGGTAAAAATTAGATCTATCGGCCTTTAGATTGACTGATCATGGCTATTTGCCACTGGTTCAGAGCTATCCTCGCCAATCCAAGCTCTGACTAACTCGTAGCAGAGACCGAGCAGAACTGGCCCGACGAACAAACCAATAATCCCATAGGCGATCACTCCCCCGAACACCCCTAGCAGAATCACCACCATGGGAATGGGCAGACCGCGCCCCATTAAGATCGGTTTGAGGAAATTATCCACCAAGGTGGCGGGAATCATCCAGAGGGTAAACAAGAGGGCGATGGAATTGGGTAATGTTACCCAAGCGTGAATGATCGCCCCCAAGACAATCAAACCGGGGCCAATTTGGAGAATGCCCAAAATTAGGGTGAGGAAAGTTAATAAACCGGCCGCAGGCGTTCCCACCGTGACTAAACCGATGCCGATCAAAAGACTCTGGATAATGGCAACGCCAATAATACCGCGGCTAACATTGCGGACGGTGGAGGCGGTCAGACTGGCCAGCGCGATGCCTCGACCTGGGGCAATCTTTTCCGCTAACCGGTTCATCAGGTGAGTCAGATTTTTAGCGGAGAGGGTGAGGGCTGCCGCAATCACAATTGAGACGATAAATTTCAGCACCGTCAGACCAGTACTGGTGGCTAGGGAAAGGGAAATTTTCCCCAGTTCTTTTAATTGTGGCTCGAAGCGTTGAAAAAATTGACCCGTGTTATCCGATGCCTGCTGCCAGAGACTCGCAATCCTTTCGCCGATTAGCGGCCAGGTGGCCACATCGGTGGGGGGAGGGGGAATCACCGCCGCACCAGTATCGATATATTCGGCCAGCGTTCGCAGATTACCGGCCAGAACCGCTGCGATGGCACTCACCGGACCGATAATGATCCCTAGACAAATTAGGGTGAGGAGAACTGCGGCCAGTTTCGCTCGGCCAGCGAGTAACTTTTTTAACCAGAGAAAGAGCGGATACCAAGCGATCGCCAGAATTGCTCCCCAGAGGATCATGGTTAGGAAGGGACGCAGCAGGGTAAAACCAGCAAATAACAACAGGCCGAGAAAGAACAGCCGGATGACGAGATCGATAATTTTAGCGTCATTTTTCATCAATAGCGATCGCCTTTTGGCTAGATGAGGACATTGCTGCAATTATGGCAGTTTTTCGTTATATATTTGGCTACAGTGGATCAGTCTTGATACCTTGACATCCTCACCGCCGTAAACGGACGGTGATTCCCAAACCTCACGATTTGGGTTTCTGCTTCTTTCCCTTGCGGGGTTCCGCACCTGCCTTAACAGATTTACTCTGTTCTGGTCTTATGGTCGCTCTACAGACTGACACCGCAAGCC
>NZ_SFBV01000175.1:0-10647 GCF_007095585.1 Microcystis sp. M_OC_Ca_00000000_C217Col | reverse complement strand
GATAATCCATAATTTTGCTAATAAACATAGCAAAATTATAGATGATTTCCTCACCTAAGATCACATTTTATTCTTTTTTCCACTTCAATCTAAGAATTGAGAAAAAAGCAAAACCTTATGTTATACCATAAAAAAATTATGCAAGAGGTCTAATATTAAACCATGGAAGAAAAACGCTATCCTGCGGAAAAATCAGCAGAGATTCAAAAATTATTGGATACAGCCACCTTATTGGTCGGTTTGCCCCCTGAAACCCTCGATCAAGTTACTTCTCATGCTGTCACCCGAACTCATCCTGCTAATCGGGCGATTTTATTAGAAAATGATTGGGGTGGTTCGGTTTACTTTATTCTGGATGGTTGGGTGAAAATTCGTACTTACGATAGGTCGGGTAAAGAAGTCACCTTAAATATCGTCGGTAAAGGGGAAATAGTCGGAGAAATGGCCGCTTTAGACAAATCTACCCGCTCCAGCGATGCTATCACCTTAACCACGGCCACAATTAGCAGTATTCCCGCCCAAGATTTTGTTAATCTGCTCAAATCGGAACCTTTAGCGGGAATTCGTCTTTCTCAGTTAATGGCCAAGCGTTTGCGTCAACTTAACCGGCGTTTACGTTTGCGCGAGGCCGATAGTCTCTCCAGAGTGGCCGATACTTTACTCTTTTTAGCCGAAGGTCAAGGAGAAAAAAGCGGTCAGGGTGCGATAATTCCTAATCTACCTCACCGGGAGTTGAGTAGTATTAGTGGACTTGCCCGGGAAACTGTGACCCGCTCCTTGACCAAATTGCAGAAAAAAGGCCTGATTCAACGACAGCAGGAATCTCTCTGTATTCCCGATCTGGCCGCTTTAGAAAAAGCGATCGCCTAAATTCAGTTATCAGTTATCAGTTATCAGTTATCAGTGATCAGTGATCAGTTATCGGTTATCATACTAAATCCGGTTATTAAAGACTGATTATCTATTCCTCCTTTTGCATGAGTGCCTATCTTCACTAGGAAATTTATTTTGCACGACTACTTATGACTGAAAAATTAACCGGTTTTGGAGTGGTGCTGGTGACAACGGCCAGCGAAACGGAAGCGGAAAACTTAGCGATCGCCTTACTTAACGATCGCCTAGCCGCTTGTGTCAGTATTTACCCGATGCGTTCCATTTATCGTTGGCAGGGACAGATTGAAAACGAGAGCGAATGGCAATTAGTGATCAAAACCGATTTAAAGCAGTTTGAGCAGTTATCGGCGAAGATACAGGAACTTCATAGCTATGCCGTCCCAGAAATCATCGCTTTACCGATTGTGGCGGGTTCACAGACCTATTTAGACTGGTTAGCCTCCCATACAGGTGGGGTGTCAGAATAGACCAATCGGCAACTTGAGCGAAAAAAATCTATATAATTCTTAATAAACTATCTCAGGAAGCGCAAAAAGTTTTAATCTAGATGCTGATTAAATTTTTAAACATCTGGTTTTAAGACCGATCGCCTCCACGATTGGAGAACTCAGCACATCGTCAAGGGAGATAGTTAAAATCCAATGAGTCTTAAGGCAAGCGGTGGCAGCTCCTTAGCGCGTCCCCAACTCTATCAAACCGTCCCAGTATCTGCCATTACCCAAGCAGAACAACAAGACCGCTTTCTCGATAAACCCGAACTCAACGAACTGATCGCCTACTTCCAATCGGGGAGCAAGCGTTTAGATATTGCCCAAACGCTCACCCGGAACTCCGATCTGATCGTCTCGCGGGCAGCTAACCGGATTTTTACCGGTGGTTCACCCATGGCCTATCTAGAAAAACCCCCCGTGGAAGAATTGGCCCTGGTGGGTGCGGGTAAAGTTATCAACGTCCAGGAAGGGATGAAATTAGGAACCGTTACCTACGCTGAAAGCGGGTCTGGTGGCGGTAGTGGCATCCTCGGTGGCTTAAAGGGGATTTTCGCCTCTAGCGGCCCGATTCCCCCCGGATTCCGACCGATTAACGTCTCTCGTTACGGTCCGAGCAATATGCAGAAGTCCCTCCGGGATTTATCCTGGTTCCTGCGTTATATTACCTATGCGATCGTGGCTGGTGATACCAGTATCCTGATCGTTAATACCCGCGGTTTAAGGGAAGTTCTCGAAAATGCCTGTTCTATTGATGCCACCATCGTGGCCCTACAGGAAATGCGGGCCGCTTCGATCGAGTATTTCCAGAGAGACAAGGATGCGGCCACTTTAATCAGTGACTATTTCAATATCCTACTAGGGGAATTAAAAGCCCCCACCCCCTCTAATAAACTGCGTCAGCGTCCCAGTAGTGACCAACAGGGTTTAAGTCTTCCCCAAAGCTACTACAATGGTGCCGAAAAACGGCAAAAGTTTGTCATGAAAACCGGTTTATCGGAGTCGGAAAAATCTTCGATTATCAAGGCTGCCTACAGACAAATTTTTGAACGGGACATCACCCGCGCCTATAGTCAGTCCATTTCTGACCTAGAATCGAAGGTGAAAAACGGCGACATCTCGATGAAAGAATTCGTCCGTCGTCTCGGTAAATCGCCTCTCTATCGTAAACAGTTCTTTGAACCTTTTATCAATAGTCGCGCCCTAGAATTGGCTTTCCGTCATTTCCTCGGTCGCGGTCCTTCCTCCCGGGAAGAAGTGCAGAAATACTTCTCGATCGTCTCTAGCGGCGGTTTAGCGGCCTTAATCGATGCTTTAGTCGATTCTCAGGAGTATTCTGACTATTTCGGCGAAGAAACCGTTCCCTATCTCCGTGGTTTGGGTGCAGAAGCGCAGGAATGTCGTAACTGGGGGATGCAGATTGACCTGTTTAACTACAGCGCACCTTTCCGCAAAGTTCCCCAATTTATCACCACCTTTGCTAAATACGATCGCCCCTTACCGGATCAGCACGTTTACGGTTCTGGAAATGACCCCCTAGAAATCCAATTTGGGGCAATTTTCCCGAAAGAAACCCGGGAACCTAGTTCTAGTCCCGCTCCCTTTGGTAAAGATAGCAAACGTATCCTCATCCACCGCGGACCTGCCACTAATAACCAAAATAGCAACCCCGGCGCCCGAGGTGAATTCCCCGGTACTTTGGGACCGAAAGTTTTCCGTCTCAATAACGAGTTACCCGGTTCTAGCAATGGGGTGAGCGTTAAATTTGGCGAAAGTTCCACCCAAAGAGTGATTTTAGCGGCTTATCGTCAGGTTTTCGGTCGAATGCCCTACGAAGGTCAGCGTTTATCCGTGGCCGAGATTAAGTTGGAAAATGGCGATATTACTCTGCGCGAGTTTATCAAAACCCTAGCTAAATCCGAGACTTTCCGGAAAATCTACTGGACTCCTCTCTATGTGGTAAAAGCGATCGAATATATTCACCGTCGTCTGCTCGGTCGTCCCACCTACGGTCGTCAGGAAATGAATCAATACTTCGATATCTGCTCGAAAAAAGGCTTCTATGCTTTAATCGATGCCATTATCGATAGTCCTGAATATACGGAAGCTTTTGGCGAAGATACGGTTCCCTACGAGCGCTATCTAACTCCCCAAGGGATGCAGTTACGGATGGTGCGTTTGGGCAATCTCCGCGAAGATATCGGCCAAAGAGTTGATAAAGAGGAAACCCCCCGCTTTATTGAATTGGGTACACCTTCGATCTCGATTCGCACTGAACCCGATATTCAATCTCGTGTCGGTCAAGGTGTCACGGTTCAACGGGAACAAACTAAGGTCTTTAAACTGTTAACTAATCTCGATAAAGTTGCCGTACAAAATACTGTTCGTGCTGCCTATCGTCAGATTTTTGAACGGGATCTCGAACCCTATATCATCAATGCCGAATTTACCGCTTTAGAGAGTAAATTAAGCAATGCTGAGATCACGGTGAAAGAGTTTATTGAGGGTTTAGGTGGTTCGGATCTTTACCTGAAAGAATTCTATGCTCCCTATCCGAATACGAAAGTAATTGAATTGGGAACCAAGCACTTCTTAGGTCGCGCTCCCTTGAATCAAAAAGAAATCCAGAAATATAACCAAATTCTGGCAACTCAGGGATTAAAGGCCTTTATTGGTGCCATGGTTAATAGCATGGAATACCTACAATTATTTGGTGAAGATACGGTTCCCTATCGTCGTTTCCCGACTCTACCAGCTGCTAATTTCCCCAATACGGAACGGTTATACAATAAGCTGACTAAACAGGACAGTGAACTGGTTGTTCCACAAATTACTGGCCAAAATTTATTAAGTAGGGAGGCACAATTATTTGTAGGATGGGTTAGCGGTAGCGTAACATGAGCAGGTGTTGGGTTTCATGCTTCAACCCAACCTACGTTCATCTGGTTACAAATTACTGGCCAAAATTTATTAAGTAGGGAGGCACAATTATTTGTAGGATGGGTTAGCGGTAGCGTAACATGAGCAGGTGTTGGGTTTCATGCTTCAACCCAACCTACGTTCATCTTATATTTAATTCCACCCACCCACTTATCGTCAATCAAGGGGATAACAATGAGCCAAATTAAAGTTAAAAACTTCGGTCCAATTAAGGCGGGTTTACTAGAAAATGATGGTTTTATCGACGTTCGGAAAGTAACGATTTTTATCGGTAATCAAGGAACTGGAAAAAGTAGCATTGCTAAATTAATATCAACATTAAGCTGGTTGGAAAAAGCTCTATATCGTGGGGATTTAGAGGAAAAATATGTGACTAAATATAATCGTTTTGTTAAATCTTTTTGTCAATACCAAAATTTAACCAATTACTTTTTACCCGAAACCCAAATTGAATACAATGGAGATGTTTATCGAATTAGTTTTGAAAATGCTAAATTATCGATCGAGCGTACTGATAATCCAAAGTATCGAGTACCAAAAATTATGTATGTACCAGCAGAGCGAAACTTTTTGAGTGCAGTAAGATGGCCAGAAAAACTCAAAGGACTGCCAGAATCATTATATACTTTCTGGGAAGAATTGGATCGCTCACAACAGGAATTATCTGGCAGTTTGACTTTGCCAGTAGGTGAGGTTAAATTGGAATTTGATAAACTTAATAGACTGGCAAAGATTGTGGGTAGTGATTATCAACTAAATCTATCAGAAGCTTCCAGTGGTTTTCAGTCTTTTGTTCCTTTATTTCTCGTTTCTCGAAATATTGCTTTATCGATCAATCGAACTCAAGAAAATTCCCGCAATGAACTCAGTGGAGAGGAGCAAAAAAGATTAAAAATGGAAATCGAGAAAATTATCTCTAATGATAATCTTTCCGATGACCTAAAAAGGGCAGCACTAGAAGTGTTATCTTCTAAATACCGCAATGAGTGTTTTGTAAATATTGTGGAAGAAATCGAGCAGAATCTATTTCCCCAATCTCAGAAAAAGATTTTATATAAATTATTTGAATTTGCCAATTTAACCCAGGGAAATAAACTAATTTTAACTACTCATAGTCCTTATATTATCAACGATCTAACCCTAGCTATCAAAGCGGATAAAGTTATCAAAAAAATCCTATCATCAGCGATTTATAACGCCGATTATCTCCAAGAAAAGCTCAACCAAATTGTCCCGAAAGCCTCTTGTATAGCGGCAGAAGATGCTATTGTATATGAATTAACAGAGCAAGGAGAAATCCGAGAACTTGCTACATATAATGGTTTACCTTCTGATGAAAATTATCTCAATCTTTCCCTGGGAGAGACAAATCAGCTTTTTGATGATTTACTAGAAATCGAAGAACAGTTATGAAGATAAATTTCTTTGATAAAAAATGTCAGAGTCAAACCCATCGGCATAAATTTGGAATTTGTGATCAGCCATCTCCCTCAGAAAATCCCGCTTATTTAGATACAGAAAATCCCAGTGATTGGATTGCTATTGTGGAAAACTCTCAAGAAATTGAAGTGACATTTACCGCTATTGATAAATGTATTGAAATTAGAAAAGTCGATGGTAGTGGTATGGATAAACGCTGTGATGGAATGCTGACCTATGCTAATTGTTTGATTTTTGTAGAATTAAAAGAACGAAAGGGGAAAAATTCGGGGTGGGTAGGAGACGGAGAAGAGCAACTAAGAAACACAATTCGGGTATTTATTGAAAATCATGGTATAGAGGATTATTCGTCTAGAAAAGCCTACATTGCTAATAACAAAAAGCCTAACTTTCAGACTTCACAACAGGAGAGGATGGAAAAATTTCGCCAAGAAACTGGGTTTAGATTAATTATTCAAAATATCATCAAAATTGAGTGATTTAATTCTCTTTGATTCGGTGGCTCTGAAGATATTTATTTTCTAGAGTTTAGAGATATCCTAGTTTGATGTTGAATCTCACCCTGAATCCGTTGCCAAGCTGTGATCAACTTTAAACTTTTCACTCAAGGAGCGCGGAATAGAACCAGCTTCTCGAACACGGCTTGAATTTCTGGTAACTTGATCATTGAGTCTCTGTCCTCAAACTTTTTCTAGGTACTGGTCAATCATAATTTATACTAAATCCAGTTATTAAAAACTGATTATTTATTCTCCCCTTTGCATGAGTGCCTCTTGCATGAGTGCCTGTCCTGATATGTCACCTATGCTCAATGGATTTAGAATTAGTATCCTATAATACCAATGCTTAGGAAACTATAAAGAAAATCCCAAGATTAAGTGAATCCCTTGCCGAAAAACGCTATAAGAAAATAAAATGTCTAATTTCATCCACAAAATTGTTATGACAGTTACCAATAGACAAGAGCTAGAAGAACTGATACAACAGGTAAAAAAAGCTCAACAACAATTTGCCAACTATAACCAAGAACAAGTAGATCTTATCTTCAAAAAAGCGGCATTAGCAGCCAACAACGCTCGCATTCCCCTAGCTAAAATGGCAGTCCAAGAGACAGGGATGGGAGTAATAGAAGATAAAGTGATTAAAAACCATTTTGCCTCAGAAATCATCTACAACAAATATAAACACAGCAAAACCTGCGGAATTATCGAAGAAGATAAATCCTTTGGATTGCAAAAAATCGCCGAACCCGTGGGCATTTTAGCGGGGATCGTACCCACCACAAATCCCACCGCCACAGCCATTTTTAAAGCCCTAATTGCCCTGAAAACCCGCAACGGCATCATTTTTTCCCCCCATCCGCGAGCCAAAGACTGCACCATCGCGGCGGCCAAAATTGTCTTGGAAGCGGCCGTCAAAGCAGGTGCGCCGGCCGGTATTATTGGTTGGATCGATCAGCCATCGGTGGAACTTTCCCAAGCATTAATGCAACATCCCTGCATTAATTTAATCCTCGCTACCGGCGGTCCCGGTATGGTAAAAGCGGCCTATTCTTCGGGAAGACCTTCCTTAGGAGTCGGTGCCGGTAATACTCCCGCTTTAGTGGACGAAACCGCTCACATAAAAATGGCCGTTTCCTCGATTATTCTCAGTAAAACCTTCGATAACGGCATGATTTGCGCCTCCGAACAATCGGTAATCGTTGTCGATAGCATCTATGAAGAAGTTCGACAGGAATTTATTGATCGGGGGGCCTATCTTCTTTCCCCCGAAGAAAGGCAAAAAGTCGTCGGGATTCTCCTAAAAGATGGTCATATCAACCCCGATATCGTCGGTCAACCGGTAGAAAAATTAGCCGCCATGGCTGGAATTTCTGTTCCCGAAGATACCCGCTTACTAATCGGAGAAGTGGAAAATATTGGCTTAGAGGAACCATTTTCCTACGAAAAACTCTCGCCAATTTTAGCCATGTACCGGGCAAAAGACTTTGAAGATGGGGTAAAAAAAGCCGAAAAACTGGTCTTATTTGCCGGTCGAGGTCATACGGCCGTGCTTTATACCGCACCCTCCAATCGGGAAAATATTAAGCGCTTTGAAGACAACGTAGAAACGGCCCGGGTATTAATTAATACCCCTTCCTCCCAGGGTGCGATCGGTGATATCTATAACTTCCGTCTCGATCCTAGTTTAACCCTCGGTTGTGGCACTTGGGGCGGTAATTCCATCAGCGAAAACGTCGAACCTACCCACCTATTAAATATTAAAACCGTAGCCGAGCGCCGGGAAAATATGCTTTGGTTCCGAGTACCACCAAAAGTATATTTTAAATACGGAGCATTACCGATCGCTATTCGGGAATTAGCCGGCAAAAAACGGGCCTTTATTGTCACCGATAAACCTCTTTTTGACCTAGGAGTTACCGCACCTTTACAGGAAATTTTAGAAGAAATCGGCATCACGGTTAATATCTTTTATGATGTGGAACCCGATCCTTCCCTGGAAACCGTCGAACGCGGTTTAAGCGTGATTAATACCTTCAATCCCGATGTGATTATCGCTATCGGTGGTGGTTCCCCCATGGATGCCGCTAAAATCATGTGGCTACTCTACGAGCATCCAGAGATAGAATTCGAGAGCTTGGCGATGCGTTTTATGGATATCCGCAAACGAGTCTATGAATTGCCCCCTTTAGGCGAAAAAGCTCTGATGGTTTGTATTCCCACCACTTCGGGAACAGGATCGGAAGTGACTCCCTTCGCCGTCGTGACCGATCGCCGTAATAATATTAAGTATCCTTTGGCAGATTATGCCCTAACTCCCAGCATGGCAATTGTTGATCCGGAATTAGTGCTGAATATGCCGAAAAAATTAACAGCCTACGGCGGAATTGACGCGTTAACTCACGCTCTTGAGTCCTACGTCTCGGTTTTAGCCTCAGAGTACACCAATGCTCTTGCTCAAGATGCCATCCGACTGCTGTTTAAATACTTGCCCAGTTCCTATCATAACGGAGCTAAAGACCCGAAAGCGCGGGAGAAAGTCCATTACGCGGCGACAATGGCAGGAATGGCCTTCGCTAATGGCTTTTTAGGCATCTGTCACTCCATGGCCCACCAATTGGGGGCAATTTTCCACATTCCCCACGGTCTGGCCAATGCCTTGATGATTTCCCACGTCATCCTCTATAATGCCACCGATGCCCCCTTTAAACAGGCCACCTTCTCTCAGTACAAATATCCTAACGTAAAATGGCGCTATGCCAGGATCGCCCATTCCCTGGGACTGGGAGGAGAAAGCGAGACCGAAAGTGTGGAAAGATTAGTATTAGCGATCGAATGTTTAAAACGGGAAATCGGTATTCCGGCCAGTATTAAAGAGGTAATTCCCGAAAGTGAAGCCGAATTTATGGCCAAATTAGACCATTTAGCTGAACAAGCTTTCGATGATCAGTGTACCGGAGCCAATCCCCGTTATCCCCTGATTGAGGACTTAAAAAACCTGTTAATCCAAGCTTATCACGGCAATTTGCCCCTAGAGGTGGCGGTAAATGGTCACGGTGATGTCAGTCTTGCCGATTTGAAGTTAGATCCGCAACCCTTGAGCTTGTAGAGATAGATTTTGCCTTTGATCCCCCCTACCCCCTAGTAGGGTTGATTCATGAATCAACCCTACAAATCAACCCTACCCCCCTTAATCAGGGGATATCCCCCCTACCCCCCTTAATCAGGGGATATCCCCCCTACCCCCCTTATTAAGGGGGGTTTTGACAGTTTTTAACACCTACCTACTTAGCTACCAGTTAAAAATTATCTTTTTTCCCCCGCAGCCGTGCAAACACTTGTACTGGTTCGTTGCTATCCATGGTCATTGCCAAAGCGGGACTATCCCAACGCAAAAAAGGATTAGTCAGCTTTTCCGTCCCCAAAATTGCTGGAATCGTGGGAAGATCTTGGGCGCGATTTTTCTCCACTTCCCGATAACGCTGTTGCAGAGCAGCATTATTAGGGTCAACTGTCAAGGCAAACTTTAAATTATTTAACGTATATTCGTGAGCGCACCAAACCCTAGTCTGGTCAGGCAGCGATCGCAATTTAGTTAAAGAAGCCACCATTTGCCCCGGTGTTCCCTCAAATAAACGACCACAACCCCCCGAAAACAGGGTATCACCACAGAATAACTCGCCGTAATCTCCGGGGTTAACTGGGGGAAAATAGTAGGCAATATGAGCGCGAGTGTGGCCGGGGACAAAGAAAACCTCGGCCGAGCGACCGGCAAATTCCACCCGATCCCCCTCCGCTAAAAACAGCTGCTGCCCCGGAATGCGACCGCGATCCTCCTTTCCCCCATAAACACAAAGATGGGGATAACGATTAATTAAAGCCTGATTAGCCCCCACATGGTCGCCGTGGTGATGGGTATTGAAAATAGCGACTAAATCCACCTGTAAAGCCTCCAATCGCCTGAAAACGGGTTCAGGTTCCGCCGGATCCACCACGGCTGCGATTTTTTGCGCTCGATCGTAGAGGAGGAAAATATAATTATCGGAAAGGGCGTTAAGACGTTCGATCTCCATGGTAGAATCTTGATGCTCAGGTTTAACTCGATCATTTGACATCCTCGCCGGCGTAAAACGGACGGCGATTCCTCACCACGCCACTTTTTTAGGGTGGTCGCGTCAACGTAGGGCTATTTCATTCTCCCATCAGAATATCAAAAGTAAAAGCGATCACTGTCTTTGTAAAATGAGAAGTGACCGCCAACCTTTTAAATATATGTTGAGCTTAATAGAAAAACTGAAACAAGTCAAGGACTTTCGGAAAGATCAAGGAAAAAGACACCCTTTATGGATAGTATTAGTAGTAATAATACTGGGAACAATGCTAGG
>NZ_SFBV01000174.1:0-2692 GCF_007095585.1 Microcystis sp. M_OC_Ca_00000000_C217Col | reverse complement strand
AACTGATAACTGATAACTGATAACTGAGAGGTGCGCCACTGGAAGTTCTTAAGTGCTACATCAAAAATCAGGAAAAGCCGTCGTAAAACGACGGGGTTTTAACCCAAATTTTCGATAAATAAGTTTTACCGCTCGAATCTGTCTTCCTCTCTTTGTTCTTTCTGCCTCTGTGGTTTATCCTTAATCTTTCTGGGATCACCTGAGAAAAACTGTATGCTAGGCCATATTTAACCAAGCTAAACCAAGAGAGCCTTAATTTTTTGGTTAGGATAGGCACTCTTGCAATAGTCCCTTCCATAGGTGTAATTAATTTTGTTCAATCTCTTGGTGTTTTCTTGTCCAGACTCCGAGAACACTGGCCCCTTACCCCTCCTCTAGAGGTCTATTGATAATTAGCCAATTTTTGACGACGAAAATCCCGAGGTGATAATCCTGTCCAACGCTTAAAAGCGCGAGTAAAATGGGCGGGATCACTGTAACCTAATTCCATGGCAATATCAATTAATTTTATCTGGGGTTCCTGCAGCCACAAAACTGCTTGCTCAAAACGAATTTTTTCCACTACCTGAGTATAGGTTAAACCTTCTTCTCCTAACCTTCTTTGTAGGGTACGGACACTCATGCCGGTGATTTCTTTGGCTAAGTTAATATCGGGATAACCGTTGGGTAAAAGAGGAGTAATCACCTGTTTTAAAGAGCCACTTATATTCTGTACAGGGGAGGAAGAATAGAGATTTTCCCGATCTTTTTGACTCGGTTTATTATCTAAAGCTACGGGAAATTTAAGAGGTAAACTCAGAAAAGAACGAGGAAAAACAATAGCAGTAAACCCCATTCCCGCACGAATTTTAGTTCTGCTTAAAGATTCATCTTTTAAGTCGCAGCCCCGCTCACCCTGAAGATAAATTTTCGGCGGCTGCCATAATTTTCCTAGGGCGATACTAACTAATTCGATCATCAGTCTTGAAGCAAATTGGGCAGCATAATGACAATTAACCTCCTGATTGTGGAGATAACGCTGACAAAAATAAGCGGTTTCTTCCTGTTCTTTAATCCAGAATATTTCCCCTGAATTGTTAGCAGTGATCATGTTTTTGACCGTATTAAAAGCATCATAGACAGTCAAAGACTGACAAATAATTCGCCCGAAAGTCCCTAAATCAGCGATCGAAGTTGCCTTCCCTACTAATAATCCTAAGTTGTCTATACCTTCTCTGTGCGCCGCTTTCTCGATCAACGAGAAGGCCTGATGACGTGGGATTAAAGATTCGGGATGATCGAGCGCAAATAAGGGTAATTTTACCTCCTCTAATAATTTTTCCGTGGGGGAACCGATGCGATGAAGAAACGTAACAAAGGGTAACAAAGTATTAACCCGAAGCAGGGGGATATATTTCATCTCATTAGAGAACAAGTCGGCGAAAGGAAACTGTGAAGATTATCGCGATTTTGGCGTGAGATGGCAAGAAAAATTTTGATGACACGCTATATTGAATGTCGAAATTGTGAAAACTACCATCTATTACCTCGACTCGTGACTCTTTTTCGACAGAACAATGCCCTGACTTCCCCCAGGTCAAATTTATAAACTTTTGCTGATGAAAACAACCAAATCTTAGAATTGAGGAATAAAATAGAGGTTCTCCAGCAAGAGAAGCGGTAAAAGCCATCAATCAATCAAAAAACAAGTCACCAGTTTAATTAATAATTCCTCGGTTATTTTTGCGAGCAGTCTAAGCACATTAACAAAAACCAGATTTTCAGAGCTGCCATGAATTTTCTGCCAAAAATCCTTTTACTGGGTCTAATTAGCTCCTCTGGGCTGGGAATCGTTTCCCCGGTCTCAGCAGAAACTCCCCCAAAAATTGAACCCAAGGCCCTAGCAATTCTCAAGCAAATGAGCGATCGCTTAAGTGCCGCTCGTTCCCTGGCCTTTACCGCCACTATCACCTACGAGAGTCCCAGTCGTATCGGCCCACCTCTGGTGTACACAACGATCGCCGATGTCACCCTGGAACGGCCCAATAAGCTCAGGGTGATTAGTCCGGGAGACGGTCAGGCTAACCAATTCTACTACGATGGCAAAACTATTACCGCCTATTTGCCAACGGAAAATCTGGTGGCTGTCACCAAAGCGCCTAACAATCTCGATGCCGCTTTAAAATTGGCTTACGATGCCGCCGCCATCTATTTCCCCTTTACCGATATCATCGTTGCCGATCCCTACCAAGATATCGCCCCCGGTTTGACCTATGCCTTCTTGATCGGACAATCGCAAGTGGTGGGAGGAACCACCACCAAGATGATAGCGATCGCTAATAACAAAATTTTTGCCCAATTGTGGATCGGGGTCGAAGATAAACTGCCCCGCATGATCCGCGCCGTCTATCGCGACGATCCCGCCCGTCTTCGTCATCAGGTCGCCTTTGATAACTGGCAACTCGATATTCCGAACGCTCCGAACACCTTTACCTTTACTAATAGCAATCAAGCTAAACCGATTCCTTTCGCTCGTCCCGAACCCCCGGCTTTAGCTCCCTCTCCCCAACCTTAAATATCTGGAGGATTTCGCTGTTGACATCCTCGCCGCACTTTTAGGGCGGCGATTCCTAAACCTCACGATTTAAGTTTCTGCTTCCACCACCGTCGCATACCACAGTTAAAAAACCATGTACTGTCTTACACAGAGTCC
>NZ_SFBV01000173.1:0-24560 GCF_007095585.1 Microcystis sp. M_OC_Ca_00000000_C217Col | reverse complement strand
TAAACTTAAACTAATAAAACGGAGAGCCTATGGCTTGAGAAACTTTCGTAATTTTTGGGTTAGAAGTATGTTATCTTGGCATCTTGTCTGTTGATTTAGCATAAAGAGTAACGAAGAGCCTATTTCCCTAACATTTTATAATATCAGCGAAGTAGGAACTCCCACTCCCAATGCTTTTGGAGCCGCCTATGAATTGGATGCTTTGACTCCATTTGCTGACGATATTAAAAATTATGCCGGAGCGTCTGGACAAACGGCAGCCGGGGCCTATACTGGTATTGTTTGTGAGGATGAAACTCCTTTAGAAGATAATGTTTCTACCAGTAATTCCAACGGCGAGCTTGATTGTGTTGATGGCATTAAAATTAATTAAAATAACTCCAAAAATCTTTTATTTTTGTTGATAAGTAAATGGTTATAATTATGAAGGGCGTGATTTGTAGGTTAATTCATCGTAGGGTTAATTCATCGTAGGGTTAATTCATCGCAGGGTTAATTCATCGTAGGGTTAATTCATGAATTAACCGCGATGGTAGGGTTAATTCATGAATTAACCCTACTTATTAAGGGGGGATAAAGGTTCGATCCCCCCGCCTATCGGCACCCCCCTTATCAAGGGGGGCAGGGGGGATCGAACCTAAAATCCATGTTTTAATTTAATTAAAACCAGCTACTTACGTTACTGATTATTGACTTTTATTTAAAGCTATGGTAGGTGCAAAAAAATCTCTCAATCTATCCTTACTTAAAACTCTTGGTTTAGTCGCCGTCATCGGTGGACTAATCATGGCTATTGTGGAAATGCAACAGGAAAAGGTGAAAACCTTGACCAAAGAAAAGTTATTAGATAGAAATTATCGTCAAGAGTCTCGTCTAGAAAATGCTCAGGTTCAGTTATTAAAAAATATACCTTCCTTTGGCTTTGACAATATGTTAGCCAATTGGTCAATGTTGCAGTTTATACAATACTATGGCGATGGGGATGCTCGTAGGGAAACTGGTTACGGTTTAAGTCCCGATTTTATGGAAATTGTCACCAAAAATGACCCTAGATTTGTCCGCGCCTATTTGATGATGTCCGTCGCTTCTTCTGTCAATGCTGGCAAACCCGAAAGAACGATTGAGATTATGAATAAAGGTTTATCAAAAATCACTCCTGATGTCACAGATGCCTATTTTCTTTGGTTATATAAAGGAGTGGATGAACTATTATTTTTAGGTGATATTCCCGCGGCGAAAAAATCCTATCAAATGGCCGCCGATTGGGCGAAAATTGCCGGTAATGAATTTATCGAAAAATCCGCTAGGGGAACAGTAAAATTTTTAGAAACTAATCCCGATAGTCGCGCGTCTAGAGTCGGTGCTTGGATGTTAGTCTGGATAAATAGCAAAGATGAAGAAACCCGCAGGTTAGCTAAGGAAAATATCGAAAAATTGGGCGGTAAATTGGTGATTAATAATAATCAAGTGATGGCAATTCCCCCAAAAGATTAGGGTTTGACCTATTTTTCATCCTGCCAAAACTTATGATTTAATAAACCATCAATATCATTAGAAAAAGGAGAAACATCGGGAAAATTAGAGTCTGGATAATCCTCTTTCACCGCTTCTAAAGCTTCTCGATAACATTCTTCTAAAATCTCTATCATAAACCTTTTCAAACTAGGAGAATACTTAAATTCCTTCTTCAACTTCTTGCGAAAATTTCTAATTTCAATTTCCCACCCTCGATAACAATCGGGAAGAACCACATAACAACGTTTTAATAAATGTTCTAATAAACGAGTTAAAAAATTATCGACCGCTTTGGGTTGACTTTTCCCCAAAGATTCCACCTCCTCGATCAAATTCTCTAAATCGACCTGAGATAAATCCCCAGATTTTAATTGCTTAACCGTCTTCTCTATCCACAAAGCAAAATCTTGATCATACAGATTTTTTACCTTGGCTAAAGTCATAATTTTGACCTCCTCTGTTGACTAATTACCTTTATTTTACCGAAACTTGGCCAACAATTTAAGTCTGAATTGGCGCTTACTTAAAACTTGCATTAAAAGTCGCTCGGTTTGGGTGCATCTCACATTTTCGGAAATACCGATAATCAGCAATTATCAGTCACTCTTAAACTGCTACAAATGTATGAACAGCCGCGTGTAAGCATCCCACCGAAAAGCTAATGCGCGAGGGGTTTGGGGACGGCGCTTGCGTCCCCAACGGGGGGTTTGGGGGGTAGAACCCCCCAAAAGACTGGATTGATGACACAAACCTAAAAAGCACAGTTTTTAAACTGCACCGATCGAGGGATAATATAACCTTGATATTAACAATGGCGACTATGAAAATTTTAATTATGGGTGGAACCCGATTTATCGGTGTTTCTTTGACTAAAGTGTTAGTAGAACAGGGTCACGAGGTAGTATTATTCAATCGTGGCAATAAACCCGCTCCGGTTGCTGGAGTACGACAGATACACGGCGATCGCACTGACCCAGCGCAACTGAAAGAAAAGCTTAAAAATGAGAGTTTTGAGGCAATTTTCGATAATAATGGCAGATAATTAAGTGATACTCAGCCCCTCGTCCAGATTTTTAGGGAAAGAATCCAGCATTTTGTCTATGTTAGCTCGGCGGGGGTTTATTTAAAATCCGACCAAATGCCCCATAAAGAAGGGGATAAACTAGATCCCAAAAGTCGCCACAAGGGAAAATACGAGACAGAAAACTATTTAAACGAGATGGGTTTACCCTGGACTTCCATCCGTCCGGTTTATATCTACGGACCGGGCAACTATAATGACCTAGAAGCTTGGTTTTTTGACCGTTTGGTTCGTAATCGTCCTATTCCTATACCCGGTCATGGGGAACATTTTACCCAATTTGGTCACGTTGTCGATCTGGCCAAGGCCATGGCCGCAGTATTGGGTAATTCTCAGGCTATCGGTCAAGTGTATAATATTTCTGGCGATCGCTATGTAACTTTTAACGGTTTAGCAAAAGCTTGCGCGGCAGCGATGGGGAAAAATGCCGAGGAAATCGAGATTGTTAACTATAACCCCAAAAAATTTGACTTCGGCAAAAAGAAACCTTTCCCCCTGCGGGTTCAACATTTCTACGCTGATATTAATAAAGCCACCCGCGAGTTAAACTGGCAGCCTGAATATGATCTCGTCAGTGGTTTAGCAGACTCCTTCCAGAATGATTATCTCCCTTCCGGTCGCGATCGGCAAGAAATAGACTTGGCGATCGATGACCAGATCTTGGCAAACCAATAAAATTAATTTTTTGGTGGGAGTGGGGAAGTGGGGAAGTGGGGAAGTGGGGGAATTTCAACTAAAACCCCAACACCCTAAAACCCTAAAACCCTAACCCCCAAACTGATGCAGCTTTAACCAGTTATTGGACATTCCACCAACCGAAGGCCGGCCCGACAAAGCGAATAACTACCCAAACCCCAGCTAAAACTCCTATACCAATCCAGGCACCCCTAGTGGTTAACTTGTAAGCTTGGGATGCTTGACTTTTGGTAATCGGTAGCCAAGGCAGGATGTTTTCTTCCTGTCCATACTTATCACCCAGGGCCGATTGACGACGTTTTGATTCACCCATACTAATGTCAGTTATTAAGAGGTTTTTCTCTGATTGTATATCGAAAGACAACAGGCCACACCCAATCCTAGTCCCTGAAGGAGGGCGATCAAAACTGACGGCCGATGACTGACTATTATAGAATTAAAGGTTGCGACTGAAACGAGAATAATTATGGCAACCATTAACAGTAATTACTTAAAACTAAAAGCGGGTTATCTTTTCCCGGAAATTGCCCGACGAGTCCAAGCTTTTGCGGCAGCCAATCCCGATGCTAACATTATCCGTCTGGGGATTGGCGATGTCACCGAACCTTTGCCCCAAGCTTGTCGCGAGGCCATGATCAAAGCAGTGGAGGAAATGGGCGATCGCTCTAGCTTTAAGGGTTACGGGCCCGAACAGGGTTATGCTTGGTTAAGGGAGAAAATCGCCGTCCATGATTTTCAGGCTCGCGGTTGTGAGATAAGTGCCGATGAAATCTTTATTTCTGACGGTTCTAAGTGCGATACGGGCAATATTCTCGATATTTTTGGGGATAATAACTCGATCGCCGTGACCGACCCAGTATATCCCGTTTACGTTGATACTAATGTTATGGCCGGACACACGGGAGAGGTCAACGAACGCGGCGAATACGAGGGCTTGATTTATCTGCCAATTACCGCCGAAAATAACTTTACTGCCCAGATTCCGACGGAAAAAGTCGATTTAATCTATCTCTGTTTTCCCAACAATCCCACCGGGGCCACAGCTACCAAAGAACACTTGACAGCTTGGGTTAATTATGCTAGGGCCAACGGATCGATTATCTTTTTTGATGCGGCCTACGAGGCCTTTATCACCGATGCCAGTTTACCCCATTCCATCTACGAAATCGAGGGAGCGCGGCAATGTGCGATCGAATTTCGCTCTTTTTCTAAAAATGCCGGTTTTACCGGGACCCGTTGCGCTTTAACCGTGGTTCCCCAAAGTCTGATGGCCAAAGCGGCCGACGGCAGCGATGTGCAACTCTGGAAACTGTGGAATCGTCGGCAATCGACCAAATTTAACGGCGTTTCCTACATTGTCCAACGGGGGGCCGAGGCGGTTTATTCCCCAGAAGGACAAGCACAAGTACAAGAACTTGTCAAGTTTTATTTACAAAATGCAACAATTATCCGAGAAAAATTAACCGCTGCTGGTTTAGAAGTCCATGGCGGCGTAAATGCGCCCTACGTTTGGGTAAAAACGCCCCAGGGTCTATCGAGTTGGGATTTCTTCGATAAACTGCTACATACCTGTAATGTGGTGGGAACCCCTGGATCCGGCTTTGGGGCCGCCGGAGAGGGTTATTTCCGGCTGTCGGCTTTTAATAGTCGTGCCAACGTCGAGGCCGCTATGGAGAGAATTATCGATAAATTTCAAGGCTAATGGTCAAAAGAGGGATGTTTGCGGAAGCATCCCCCAACAACCCCATCGGGAATTGATAGACTGTTGACACACCCAATTTTTCGGTAACTACTCACCGACAACGGCTCACCGATGCGACCCTTTTGGTTAGAATCCTTACAGGTAGAAAGATTAACGATCGCAATTGCTGGCCTACCAGCACATCTGCAAGGGATCAAGTTGGTGCAGTGGTCAGATCTGCACTGCGATGAACAGCATTTGCCTGTAGCTGTCCTGCAAGAAGCGATCGCCATTACTAATCAGGAAAAACCCGATCTCATCTTCCTGACGGGGGATTTTATTACCGATAGTCCCCAGCCAATTTTTACCCTGGTAGATAGCATAAAAGCTCTCGAAAGTCAAGGGGGTATTTATGCTTGTTTAGGAAATCATGACAGTTATCTTCCCCACGCCAGGGAAACGGTGAGATCAGCCTTAACTAGCGTGGGAATTCGGGTACTCTGGAATGAAATCGCCACACCCTACGGCGAAAATTTTCCCATCGTCGGATTGGCCGATTATTGGTCCGGGGAATTTTTCCCGCAAATCCTCGAGCAAATTTCCCCCGATATACCCAGACTCGTTCTTTCCCACAATCCCGATACAGCCATGATTTTAAAGGATTGGCGCGTGGATTTGCAGTTATCCGGTCATACCCACGGAGGTCAAGTGACTATCCCCGGTATCGGTTCCCTACCGATAGTTTTAGGGAAACTTAGGCGATCGCTGCCCGAACCCTATGGTCAATGGGTTCCCCTTCACCGGCAGTTTAGCAGAGTAGTCCGATACTGGCAATGGTCCGAGGGATTTCATCGAGTCGGGGAAAATCAATTATATGTCAATCGAGGCTTAGGAACCTATTTTCCCGGTCGTCTTTTTTGTCCCCCCGAAGTGACGGTAATTACTTTGATCAACGGCAGTCAGTCTTGAATCAGTGATCAGTGATCAGTCGTCAGATTTGAGTTTTCAGTGAACAGTATTAAATAGAAGTTTCCTAATGTCTTTTCACTGTTTACTTTTTTACTGATCCCTAATACCCAATTATTTTCTATACATTGAGCAGCAATCCATAGATCATTCATGGGTATGGGTCGTCCTTTGCGCTTCAAAGCTAACCGAGTTTGAGCATAAACCGAGGCAGTTTCTTTCCCCAATGGTAAAACCGTACAGGCTTCTATAAAATCCAAATAACGAGGTAAATTTTGTAAGGGGCGCGTGGAATTTTCCGCACCAAATAGTAACTCTCCCACCACACCCATTGGTAAAATGATTTCTGGTAGTACCAGCACTCTTTTAGTAACCCCTACGTCTCCATTTAAAAAACGAATTGCTGCAGAAGTATCTAAGGCAATTTCACCACTCATTGACATCTACCTGACGACATTCTGTTTTAATGGCTTGTTGTAGTCCTTGTGCCTCTGAATCGCTTAAAATGCCTGAAAACTTGGCCAGAGGATGACTGTTGCCTGTTGCCTGAACTCGATGTAAAAAATTTAATACGGTTTCTATTAGATCATCAGGTGCTTGTTCGAGTTCTTGAATTAATTGTTGACGATGGTTCATAGACAGTCTTAACGAGTAATACAGTAAATGTGATGGCTACCTTGAATTCTCAATGACGTTCTCAAATTTTGGCGAACTTTTTCCCAGAAATAGATCTTAATTGACTCATCTGAATTTCGGAGATTATTCGATCGCCTAGTAATATTGTAGGCTGATAATCGTTGCCGTTGCCTCTGGATTGGTAATTCTGCCATCTTTCGGGAGTGATAGAATGCGAAGTATCCCCCGCAACAAGGAATTTAGTTTATGAGTCAATCGGGAGAAACCGTCACCTATTCCCTAGAAGCCATCCTGACGCGGATCGAGGGAAAGATCGATCGAATCGATGATCGCCTGACAAAACTAGAGGTAGGACAGGCAAAATTAATCGAGAAAGTCGAGGGAATGGATAAGCGGTTAGAAAGGCTAGAAAACGAACAATCGGGGCTAGTTAAGGATATATCCGATTTAAAAGGGGCGAAATCGCTGATTATCCCCGTAACCGTCGCGATTATTACCGCCATACTCACGGTTTTCCTTCGCTCTTTACCCTCTCCCTAGACGAATCGCGCCCGGCCTAGAAATTGCCAAGTCTAGCGGAACGATCGCCAGCTGGCGGGGGTTAGGGAGATGGACAGAAATTCCTTTTCCATTCGCCCGCAGGTAAGCTGTTGACTATCTAAATTACTGGTTAAGACTGTCTATGAGTGCCGGAGTTGGGAGCGGGGAGAGGTAGTTCGAGCATTTGTACTAAACTTTTCAAGACGCGGTTTCAAGGCAGTACAGCTTATCTATACCAGGATTTCGGCAAAACATGAAAATTATCGCCTACACCTATACCAATCCCCTGCTTGATAGTCCCCCCGATAACTCGATTTCGACCTATTCTCCCGAACAAGTGTATCAGGATTTTGGCGATCGCTCACAACGGCAGCAACTGCTCCGCGATTGTCAAGGAACTCCCCCCCGACTGCTGATCCTACGTCGCCTAGCAGAATTGGGAGACAATGGCACAGAAGTTAGCAAAATTTTACAATTCTTAGAAGCCCTCGACATAGATATAATTGCCCTAGAAGACCCAGATTATAAGCTGAATTTTGCCAAGATTCTGCAAGAAATATCAAAAAACGAACTAAGTAATCGTTTAAAAGCAGGTCACGCTCACAATCGTCTGCAAGCTTTGCCTCCCCCCGGAAAAGCACCCTACGGTTATCGTCGTGGCAAGGAGCGTTATATACTCGATCGCAGTACCGCACCGGTAGTCAAAGACTTTTTTGATCGCTTTTTGATTTCCGCTTCCCTGCGTTCCACGGTGCGCTATCTAGAAAAACGCTACGGCAAAAAGATATCGGTAGCTACTGCCCATAAATGGCTAACTAATCCCGTTTATCGCGGTGATTTGTGCTATCTCGGTCAAGATATTATCCCCGATACCCACACCCCGATTATCTCCCGGGAAGAAGCAGCCCAGATCGATCGCATCCTGAGAAATAATCGCAAATTACCCCCCCGCAGTGCCAGCGCCCCGCGTTCCTTAGCGGGTTTAGTCGTCTGTAATCAATGTCAATCGGGGATGACGATTACCAAAGTGACAGCGCGAGGAAAAGGCACAGAATACCTCTATTTGCGACCTTTGCAATGTCCCCGGACAAAAAAATGTTCGGCGATCGCTTATGAAAAAATTCTTCGTAGCACAATCGAGCGCATTTGTCAAGACCTACCAGCGACGATCGCTCAGATATCTTTACCTGATTTAGAGACGATCAAACGGGGAATGAGCGAGGAAATAGGGCAAAAAAACGATATTTTGTCGCAATTGCCCTCCCTAGAAGCGGCGGGAATTTTAGATCAAGAAACGGCTAATCTCAGGGCCTATAAACTTAAAAACGAGATCGCACAGATTCAAGGACGTTTAGACCAATTACCCCCCGATAACCTGACTATTATCGCTCGTGCCGTTGCTTTTCCGCAATTTTGGCGAGATTTATCGGAAATCGAGCGTCGTTTTTATTTTCGCGAGTTTATCCGTCGCATCGAAATCGAGAGAGAAACGGCTAATAATTGGCATTTACGTTTAATCTTCGTTTTTTAAGCAGGTGGGTATTAAAAACTTTCAGATCCCCCCACCTATCGGCACCCCCCTTATCAAGGGAGGCAGGGGGGAGCCAACCTAAAATCCATTTTTAATTTAATTATAACCAACTACTTAACAGTCTGGGACAATCTTAAAGTTAGCTAAAAATTGAGGAATTTTTGAGTGATCAATGCTAAGAAAAAGGCCAACAGCGATCGATCTCAACTATGAGCAATAACAAAAGATTAACTAGGTATAAAAAAGGGCGAAAATCCTCCCGGACAAAACCCCACCTTTACGATTATCACTATAACCAACCCGGGACGATGCCAGGGTTAATCACCATCGATGAAAATGCCGTTGCTACCGAGATATTTTTAATTAATTATAACCGTCAACAAGCGACTATAGTTAACAATCTCTTACCTCAAGACTGTCTTAAATATTTATCCAATGATTCCATCTCTTGGATCGATATCGTCGGTTTGGGTAATGAAGATAAACTGCAAGAGTTGGGGGAAATTTTTCATTTGCATCCCTTAACCCTTGAGGATATAGTCAGTATTCCCCAAAGACCAAAAGTGGAAGAATGCGAGAATTATATTTTAATTATAGTGCCAATGGCCATCCTGATCGATCATCAGGGTTTTTTGTTAGAACAAATCAGTTTAATAGTCGGGAAGAATTATGTTTTAACCGTGCAGGAAGAAGGACAATACGATTCTTTAGAGGGAGTTAGGGAAAGAATCCGTTTAAATAAAGGTTCCATCCGGCAGCAAAAATCGGGTTATTTAGCCTACGCAATTTGGGATGCTATTATTGACGGTTATTTTCCTGTTTTAGAGTCCTACGGAGAAAGAATCGAGGAGTTAGAAAACGAAATTTTAGCTAGTCCCACGGAGCAGACTTTATCAAAAATTTACCAACTACGTCAGGAATTACTCTCCCTGCGACGAGCAATTTGGCCGCAAAGGGATACCCTCAATGCTCTTTTACGGGATGAGTATATTGTCATCGATACAACGATTAAACCCTATCTAAGAGACTGTTATGACCATGTGGTACAAATCCTCGATGTTATCGAAAATTACCGGGAATTCGCCAATGGTTTAATGGATTTTTACCTTTCTTCCGTGAGTAATAAAATGAACGAGATTATGAAAACTTTAACGGTAATCTCGACTATTTTTATCCCTCTCACCTTCATTGTCGGTATTTATGGCATGAACTTTAATACTGATAAATCTCCCTATAATATGCCCGAATTAGAATGGTATTGGGGCTATGTGTTCGTCTGGGTGTTGATGCTAACCGTTGCTTTCAGTTTAATCATTTTCTTTTGGCGACGCGGCTGGTTTAAGAACCTATCGACAGCGAAGAAAAGATAAACTGTTAAGCAGATTAGACAGACTGGATTACCTTGCCGGCATCTAGCAAGAGAAAATGGCTATTGCAGAGAAATTAATAGTTTAGTGTCGGCGGTATTTTTTAACACTTTCAGTTGATGGCTTCTCATTTTGTCCAACCAACTATAGTGCTGGCTGTGACATTGATAGACGATATCGATGTCACCAATCTCTGACTTAACCTGAGCCAAGTAGTTTTCTAGTTCGCTAATTTTCATAACCAATCTCGCTTGCGCTGAAGGACATCAACCCCAAACCAAGAATTATCGCTAAAGGATAGGGGTGACTACAGTTACTATTATAGGCCGATCATAATTCCTAAAAAAGTTCTTATCTAACAAAGTTAGCTAATGTCAGGGTTAGATGATATTGGCGAAGTTTCTTTCTAGTCGTCTAGGGGGCAGCACCATCCCTAGGCAAACGGGCTAATTTACCGAAGAATGGCCGCAGTAATGCCCAAGCAATGCCGATAATCGGGCCAAGTCAAGAAATAAAAAATGCTCGATATTGTCTTTCCCTTCGCCCAGCTTCGATAATTAATTCTTTTTTCATTACTTTTTAGTCTCTGGGGGTGGCTGTTGAGAAGCTGCCGCAATCGCTTGATTTAAACGAGTTAATTCCTCCTTAAATTTTGGTTCTTGGGGATAGTCTTTGACTAATTTTTCTAGGAGACTTTTCGCCCCAGAAACGTCTTGAGTTTGTAATCTTGTTCCATAAAGAACTAGCATCACTTCCAGATTGTCGGGATATTTTTGATATAACTTTTCTAAAGGTTCTCTGGCTCCGATAAAATCTTTTAACTGTAAACGAGCTTGGGCTAGTCCTTGCAAAGCAGTGGGGTTATCTGGTTCACGTTCGAGAATTTTCTCGTAACCTTTGACCATTTCTTCTAATTTTTCGGGAGGAATAGTTGCCTCTTGCCCGGGTTGATTGCCTTGGGGGGAATTAGAATTATTATTTTTCAATAAACCTAAGGTTGGCACCACCATTAAAGCCAGAAATACTAAACCAGAGGAAACAATTAAGACTCGTTTGAGCGTATCGTTATTTTTTTGGGGCATACTTTTTAAAGATTAGAGATAAGATTAATTATTGGTGACTCGATGAAATTCGTGACCCCAAAGATTATAAGCCCAAATTCCCAAGCCAAAACTACCTAAGCAGAGGAGGGTGAGCATCAGGAAAACTTGCCACCTATTGTAACCTGCTTCCTGAAGTTCTAGACGACCAAGGATAGTGGCGGCTAAGAGGATTAAAACTCGACTAAATACCGCCCACTTGTGGAAGATAAAAACTACCGCCAAAGACCAGCCGAGAATTGATAATACAGCACTAATATCGTTTTTAAACCAACTGCGGAAAAATACCGGCATTAAGTGACTAAACAGAGTTAATCCTAGGGCAATTGAGAGGATAACCCCTACCGCTAGGATATAGATGATGATTTCTAGCCATTCGCTAGTGAGAGTCCAATTCATCTCATCACCGCGGGCAAGTAACCAATCACTCCATGATAAACGCTCATGGGCGATCGACCAGCCAAACAGCCCATAGACCGATGGAATCAGAAAAGTAAGTAGTATAATACGCCAAAACATAATCAGTTATCAGTTATCAGTTATCAGTTATCAGTTTTGAGTTATTAGTTATCAGTTTTGAGTATTAAGGTTTAATTGATTAGTTCGCTCTAGAGCAAAAACAATTGACAAAAATCGCTAAATGCCTTTCTATATAAGGGTTCCATCCCTTATAACCCCCGTCCATTGCATAACACAAACCGAAGAGCCAGTATCCTAAGTGAGCAGTATGTATTAAGTGAGCCTGATCAAATGCCAGTTTACTACTGTCTTTTCACTGATTACTGTTTACTGCTTACTGATCACTGATCACTGTTTACTGATCACTGAAAAAAGTCAAGCCTGAACTCTGAAAGAGACGAAAATTGCCCCTTTTCAGACTTCAGGCCCGTGGAGTTGTCCCGATCGCTTAGGACATATACTGGATGATAAAGTCGAAGTAGGGGGCTGCTTCCACGGCATCCTCTTGAGTCAAAAGACCTAAAGCGGCCTCTTTGAGACAACGAATCGCCTCCACCATGCCGGGGACGGGAACATTAAGAGAGTTATACATCTCTTTGACCCCGATTAGGCCGGTTTGTTCGATCGGTGCTTTATCTCCGGCTAATACCCCATAGGTAACTAGACGCAGATACCAACCATAATCGCGCAAGCATTGATTATATTGACGCTGACCGTAGGCATTACCCCCCGGCGCTCTATAATCGGGACGTTTCTTGAACAGTTGTTTTTGAGCCTGATCGACGATTTTTTTCTCATTTTCAGCGAGAGTCTCGGCAATGCGAATTCTCTGCTCACCGGTTTTTAAAAACTGCCCGATACCCTGTAGTTCACCACTACTAGGATAACGAAGTTCGTCGTCGGCTTTGAGGATGACTTGGCTAACTACGCTCATAATATCAAGGTAAATTCTGATAACATTCTGTAGTTTATCTCAGGTCGGGGTCTGGAAGTCGAGTCATCCCTGCTGGTTGGGCAATTCCTAAAAATTGTAATATTTCGTTATGAGTTTCCCCGACAGCCCGGTTACTGTCTAGAATGAATGTATTAGTGGTCAGGAGCGAGGAGATGGCAATTGAGATGTCACCGCACACCGATTAACTTGAACCCGATAACTGGTAATTAATATGGAATTTTTAGCATCCTTCCTATTGATAGCGGGCATTCTGGGATTAAATGGCTTTAAAATCGATCGAGAATACCAGCGTGGTGTTATCTTTCGTCTAGGGCGTTATCAAGACACCAAAGGCCCTGGACTGTACTGGATCATTCCCCTAGTTGACCAAAAAATGCAGCTGGATATTCGCACCAAAACCGTCGATATCGCCCCGCAAGAAACTGTCACCGCCGATAATGTCACAATTAAGGTTAATGCGGTTCTCTACTATCGCATTATCGACCCTAGCAAAGCGATTAATAAAGTCGAATCCTATCCTGCGGCCGTTTATCAAGCGGCCATGACCACTTTAAGAAATGTAGTTGGTCAAAATCATCTCGATGATGTCTTGCAAAAACGAGACAAAATTAATCATGCGGTTCAACAAATTGTCGATGAAATTAGCGAACCTTGGGGCATTGATATCGAACGGGTGGAGATGAAAGATGTGGAAATTCCCACCGGTATGCAGCGAGCTATGGCCAAGGAAGCGGAAGCATTGCGAGAAAAACGGGCCCGTTTGATTAAAGCGGCCGCAGAACAGGAAGCCTCCCTAAAATTAGCGGAAGCTTCCCGATTAATCATGGAAAATCCCGCCGCTTTGGAATTACGCCGCCTACAAATGTTAACGGAAATTGGAGCGGAAAATAACACCAGTACCGTGATTATGCTCCCCTCCGATATCTTAAATCTCGCTCAAAAATTAGCCGAAAAACCATCACAAAATGGCTCAATTGTCAATAGCCAAAAGGGTTAATTTTCTCAGTAGCTGGTTATAATTAAATTAAAAATGGATTTTAGGTTCGATCCCCCCTGCCCCCCTTGATAAGGGGGGTGCCGATAGGCGGGGGGATCTGATAATTTTTAACGCCTACCTACTTAATTAACGCATGGTGACAAATTCCTCGGCAGCACTGGGATGAATGCCGACAGTGGCATCAAAATCGGCTTTTGTTGCACCCATTTTTACGGCAATGGCTACTCCTTGAATAATTTCTGCGGCGTGATCTCCTACCATGTGCGCCCCAAGGATTTTACCACTTTCCTGATGGACAACTAATTTCATCAAAGTTTTGTCCTCTCGGCCTGGTAAAACATTGTAACCGGGGCGGAATTTAGACCGATAAACTTTAATTCCCGTGTCACCATATAGGTTTTTGGCTTGCAATTCTGTTAATCCCACCGTCGCCGCTTCAGGAGTAGAAAATACTGCCGAGGGAACGTTTTCATAACTCATTAACCGGGGTTTATTACCAAAGACTGTATCGGCAAAAGCTCGCCCCTGATTAATGGCGACGGGAGTTAAATTAATTTGATCAGTACAATCGCCCACGGCATAGATATTGTCTTCGCTGGTTTGGCTATACTCGTTGACAACAATTGCCCCGTTTTTTACCTCGACATTGACATTCTCTAAGCCCAATTTTTCCAGCTTAGGAATTCTTCCAGTAGCGGCTAATCCTAGGGCATCAACAAAGATAATTTCTCCAGTTTCTTTCCCCTGAATATGTACTTTTAACCCCTCAGCAGTTTTCTCGATCGAAGTGGGGAAAGTTTCGGGCATAATTTTAATTCCCTGACGGATCATTTCTGCTTGAATCTCATCGCGGATATCCTCATCAAACCCTCTTAAAATCTTGTCTTTACGGATTAACTGCACCACTTCCGTCCCCAATCCGTGCATAATACCAGCAAATTCCACCCCAATATATCCCGCCCCTAAAACTATAATTCTTTTCGGTTGTTCTGGCAGTTGAAACATGGCATCAGAAACTACTGTATGTTCTATCCCCGGAATATCGGGTTTAACGGGATGTCCCCCCACGGCAATTAAAATTTTATCGGCAGTAATTTTCTCCTCTCCTACCTCTAGGGTATGGGTATCAATAAACTTGGCATAATTAGGAAAAATCGTCACTTGAGAATTATCGAGCATCTTTTGATAAATGCCATTTAAACGGATAGTTTCCTGATTAACGGCGCTAATTAATTTTTGCCAATTTAACTGACTCTCTACTGGACTCCAACCGTAACCTTCCGCATCCTTAAATAGTTGCGGAAAACGACTAGAATAAACCATTAATTTTTTGGGAATACAACCACGATTAACACAGGTTCCTCCCAAGCGATCGTATTCTGCTAATCCCACTTTTGCCCCGTATTCGGCTGCCCGTCTAGCGGTGGCAATACCCCCAGAACCACCACCAATCACGAATAAATCAAAATCATAACTCATAAAAATATCCTCGCGAATGTATAGAAATTTGACGGAATCAAGAAACTTTCTGGGCAAAAAAGGAAGCGAATATCTCGGATCAATCCCTAAGTGAATCTATTCAGTAACTAGGACAATATGGTCACTAAGGCTGCTAAATTAAGTAGGTAGGTATTAAAAACTTTCAGATCCCCCCGCCTATCGGCACCCCCCTTATTAAGGGGGGCAGGGGGGATCAAACCTAAAATCCATTTTTAATTTAATTATAACCAGCTACTTAGAGTCAATTTATCTACTGCCAAGATTTAATTCTATGCTAACACGCCGCTCGAAATTATCTTTTCTCTTGGGGACTTGTTCCCTATTTCTCTGGGTAAACCATCCCGTCACCCTCGCAACCCCCATCAGTCAAGACAATTCCCCCCCTTCCCAGTTTATCTGTCCGGCAGACTTAGCCACCGAGATTGATCGCATTTTGGACCGCCCCGATTATCAAGGCGCTTATTGGGGAATTTTAGTAAAATCCCTCAATTCTGACCAAAATATCTATAGTATCCACGAAAATAACTTTTTTACTCCCGCTTCTACTGCGAAACTATTAACCACTGCCGCCGCTTTCAGCAAATTTAACCGCGATTATCGTCTGAAAACCCCCATTTTAGCCCAGGGCAACCCCCCCGATTTAGAGACTTTAACCTTAGTCGGCAGGGGAGATGCAACCATAACCACAGAAAAGTTAGAGAAATTAGCAGAAAAGTTAAAAGCAGGGGGAATTAACTCAATTTCTCGCTTAATTGTCGTTGCTAGTCCTTTTGTCGTCTCCGATAGTCAAAAAACTTGGGAATGGGAAGATGTCTTTTTTGACTATGCTGTACCCGCTTCTAGCTTGGTTTTAAACGAAAATTCCGTCAATTTAAGGCTTTTACCGCGACAATTGGGGCAAAGCTTAGATTTACAATGGTCTGATCCCATTGCCGCTAAACAATGGCTAATTGAGAATCAAACCAGCACCGCAGCGCAAGGAAGCCCGAATACTCTGGCAATTAAGGGCAATTTAGCCAATAATCGCCTGATTATCACCGGTTCTCTGGCGATTGATAGTCAAGATGATTTTAATTTAGCTATTCCCCAACCTTCGGAGTATTTCCTGGCTCGCTGGCGTAATATCCTTGAAAAAGCGGGAATTACCGTTAAAAACGCCGAAATTAGCTCAGAAATTCGCGGTTATGAGATCACCAATTTAGAATCAGAACCCCTAGCATATTTGGTGGAAAAAGTCAATAAAAATAGCGATAATTTACTAGCCGAAACCCTACTACAAATGCTCGGCGGTGTGTCGGGATTGCAAGAAACTTTAACAAAACTGGGAATTAACAGCGATGGTTATAAAATCGGCGATGGTTCGGGGCTATCACGACAAAACCTGATTAAACCCAAGACTTTAGGTCAAATATTACAACTAATGGCAGAAAACCCTGATTATCGTCGTTCTTTAGCCATTGGCGGCATTGATGGCACTTTAACCAATAGATTTCGCCAGACTCCCCTAGAAGGACGATTACAGGCAAAAACCGGGACTTTAACCGGAGTTACCGCTCTCGCAGGTTATCTAGAAACCGCCGACAATCAACCCCTAATCTTTAGCATAACCGTCAATAACAGCGATAAACCCGCCACTACCCTCAGAAACGGCATCGATGAGGTGATTTTGCTCCTAGGACAGTTAAAACGCTGTTAATCTTTAGGAGCCGGGAGATAGGGAGATGGGGAGATAGGGAGATAGGGAGATAGGGAGATAGGGAGATGGGGAAATTTCAGCTAAATTCCCCCACTACCCCAACGTAGGGAGGCACAATTATTTGTAGGATGGGTTAGCGGTAGCGTAACATGAGCGGGGGTTGGGTTTCATGCTTCAACCCAACCTACGTTCATCTTATATTTAATTCCACCCACCCACTTAATCACAGAAGCTTGTATACTTTTGTAAAAATTGCTTCTAGCTGACCTGTAGATTAATCGACGGAGTATTGATATATGTATATAGTTCAGGTTGCCTCTGAGTGCGCCCCAGTGATTAAAGCTGGGGGATTGGGGGATGTGGTATATGGATTGAGTCGAGAATTGGAAATTCGCGGTCATTGCGTGGAGCTAATCCTACCCATGTATGATTGTATGCGCTACGACCAAATTTGGGGCTTACACGAGGCTTATCGGGACCTGTGGGTGCCTTGGTACGGTGGCGCAATTCACTGTAACGTTTTTTGTGGTTGGGTACACGGGCGCTTGTGTTTCTTTATTCAACCTAATTCGGGGGATAATTTCTTTAATCGCGGTACTTACTACGGCTGTAAAGACGATAATATGCGTTTTGCCTTCTTCTCTAAAGCCGCTTTAGAATTTTTGCTCAGAAGTAATAAACGTCCCGATATAATTCATTGTCACGACTGGCAAACTGGTTTAATTCCGCCCTTACTTTTTGAAATTTATAAATATCATGGTATGGGCAATCAGCGCGTTCTTTACACCATCCATAACTTTAAACATCAAGGATTTGGAGGTGCAGAAATTCTCTGGGCAACAGGATTAAATAACGATCCTTACTACTTTAGCTATGCCCGACTGCGCGATAACTTCAATCCTTTTGTGATTAATTTTATGAAAGGTGGGATCGTTTTTGCCAACTATTTCAATACCGTCTCACCTCACCATGCTTGGGAAGCACACCACACCGATGTTAGTTATGGTTTAGGTCATACAATTCACCAGCATCAACACAAATTTACTGGCATTCTCAACGGTTTAGATTACAATATCTGGAACCCGGAAGTGGATAAATTTATTGCTGCACCCTACGGTGTTGATAGCTTCTCCGAGAAGGCACGCAATAAAAAGGCACTGCGAGAAAGACTCTGGTTAAGAGATGAACCAGAAAAGCCCTTAATTTGTTATGTCGGTCGTTTAGATGACCAAAAAGGCGTACATTTAGTTCACCATGCCATGTATTATGCCTTAGCTCGCGGGGCGCAATTTGTCCTCCTAGGTTCCGCCACCGAATCGTTAATTAATAACTGGTTCTGGCACGAGAAAAATCACCTCAATAATAACCCTGATGTTCATATTGAATTGGGCTTTAATGAGGAATTATCTCACCTCATTTATGCGGGTGCTGATATGATTGTGGTTCCCAGTAATTTTGAACCCTGCGGACTGACACAAGTAATCAGCTTAAAATATGGAACTGTTCCCATTGTCCGGGGAGTTGGTGGTTTAGTTAATACGGTTTTTGATCGCGATTATGATACCTATCACAAACCGGAAGAACGCAATGGTTTTGTCTTTTTTGATCCCGATAATAATGCCCTCGAATCAGCCATGTCCCGGGCATTAGAATTGTGGTACACTCAACCAGAAGAATTCCAAAAATTAGCGATTCAAGGTATGGAATGCGATTACTCTTGGAATCGCCCTGGGGAAGAATACGTTGCCCTCTATGAAATGATTCGCCACAAATAAACTGTCTTGTCTCTAGCAATTCCCTGGCAGTTGTCAACAGAAATTCGAGGAATAGATTTGTTGAAATTTCTAGGGTAATTGCTTTAGTTTTGACCGACTCCTAACCCCACCAACAAACTTTTTCAGTAAACCCTACCTAGTAGAGCAGAAATGTTAACTTTGCTTGGTATTCTTGGGTGAGGGGATGACTAACTCCCAAAATCTGAAATATGGCTAACATGGCTTTTCTTGCGCCATCCTGACGATATTTTCTACTTTCTCCCACCAGGCTGATCAGTTTATCTAAAGCGGCGGCATAATCTTCTTTTAAAGCGAAATTAATCCCAGCAAAAAATATCAGATCGAGGGGATTATTTTCTGGTTTTAACTGTTGGAATTCTAGGATAGTTTTCCAACCTTTAATAACAGGATTTTCCTCTTTAATAGCACTGATTAATCGATAAGCGTCTGACCATTTTTCTAGACGCATGAGAAATTTTACCGCCATAATAATTAATCGCTGTTCGTTGGGATATTTAGGAAAAAGACGATCAAATAATTGTTTGGCTGCGGGCAAATTATCGAGGGCAATCGCTTCTTGTATTTCTGCTAATCCTGTTTCTAATTCCGATTGTAAATCGAGACGGGAAAATAAGTCTCTAATTTGTTCTTCTGGCAAAGCACCGACAAAACAGGGTAACACTTCTCCCTTGCTGACAATTCGCACATCGGGAACTCCTTCTACATCGTATTGTTCGGCTAATTCGGGACTTTTATCTATATCTATTTTTGCCAGGATAAAATTATATTCACTTGCCAGTTTTTCCAGCATCGGTTTTACCAATTTACAGGGTCCACACCACAGGGCATAAAAGTCTAAAATCACTGTATTTAGATAGGACTTCTCGATCACTTCACTGTCAAAATTTGTCCCATCTACATCGATAGAATATCCCATCTATTTCTCCTCTAATAAATTATTTTTCAGCTAGTTTTGTCTCACTTATCTCTTTTACCCAAAGGGCTAATCCTCCCCCTCGTCCCCGGGCTGCTATCATTGTTTCTGTGATCAGAAAATAGGCAAAAAATGCCTGTTTTTTGATACTTTCCTGATAAAAATTCGCTTCACTTACCTGTCCATTTCTAATAAAACCAGAATAGAGAGAGCGATTAAATAGGGTTAGGTTGAGCCTGGTGAAATCAAAGGCGAGAAGACGGGTTTTAGGAAAAAACTTAACCGGACCGCTTACGGATAGTTTTACTGCCCCTAAAACTATCTGATTGCTGACGCTTCCAGAGATAAATTCTCCCGGTTCTAAACTCTCATTTCTTTGGTAAGAGATGGTAATTTTTAACCAGGATGGTAGATAGCGACCCTTACCCAAAACAATCCCCGCTCTCTTTTTCGCTTTTTGAGTTCCCGTGATAAAGTATAATCGCCAAGTACCGACTAAAGCCTCAAAAGTAAGATTTTCTTTAGTTTTTTTATTGTTTTTTTCTTTGCTTAAGAGAAATTCCAGCAATTGAGAGACAGGGGGGCGATTATTGTCCTCAAGTATTAGGGGTGAGTCGAGATTTATAACCATGATTTCAGACAGTGCCAAAATATTTTAACTGAAGCTACCGAACTCGAAAAAGCGATCGATAAACCGGTTGACCTTTATTATAAGTGGACTTTTCCCTCTCCGTCGGTATGGGGAAAATATTTTCCGCTAACCAGGGGGTTTGATGTTGCCGAACAAAATGGGGATGTGCTTGAAATCTCTCCGTCATTTCCAGGGCGATCGATTCCACATCCGACTGTAAAAAAACCCAGCCCCCAGCTACCATATACTTAGCCAAAGCTATGACTAATTCCGGCTGCACGACTCGACGCTTGCTGTGACGCTGTTTAAACCAAGGATCGGGAAATTGAATCGACACCCAAAATAACTTATCTGCGGGCAAAGATTGCAGTAAAATTTCTGGGGCAACATTCATATTGCCAAAAACAAAAGCGAGATTTTTTAATCCTAACCTTTCCCGTTCCTGATTCGCTTCAATTACCAAAGGTTGACGAATTTCAATCCCCAAAAAATTAATTTCTGGATATACTTGGGCCATTTGTAACAAAAATTTACCCCGCGCACAACCAATGTCAAGATGGAGAGGTTGCGTCATATCCTGATAAACTTGATTCCAATCGGGGGGATTGATCGGATGGCGATATTTATGACTTAAGGGATTGACGTGCTGACGAACGCGAACTTTAGCCAAAGATATTTTCTCCTCATTTCTCCTCGATCAATCTAGTTTACCGATATTTAGCCCAATTGAATGCGATGAATTTCCGTTTCGCCATTCTCAGCGATCCTCATATCGCTTTACCCACAACCATTTTGAACCATTCTAATCGCTTTCATCTGGTGGAAGTGAGTATTCCCGCTTTAAAAATTGTTTTAGACCATCTCATCACCCTTAACCTCGATTTTCTGCTGATTGCTGGCGATTTAACCCAAGATGGTGAACCAGAAAATCATCGTTGGTTAGCCGATTGTTTAGCCACTTTACCCTTTCCCGTCTATGTTGTGCCGGGTAATCATGATGTTTTGAGTTTAACCGCAACAGAAAACCAGATCGGTTTAGCAGATTTTCCCTTTTATTATCAACAATTTGGTTACAGCGATCCCGAACAAACATACTACCAAAAAGAAATTTTACCCGGAGTGCAATTAATCGGTCTTAATTCTAATCAATTTGATGAGCAAGGTAAACAAATTGGCAGTTTAGATGCAGAACAATTGCATTGGTTAAAACAGATTTTACCATCGCTAAAAAACGATCTAGTGATGGTGATGATCCATCATAACGTTATCGAGCATCTACCCGGACAAAGCAATCATGAATTAGGTAAACGCTATATGTTGGCTAATGCGGTAGAACTGCTCGATATACTAGAGGAAAACGGCGTAAAATTGTTGATTACCGGCCATCTCCACGTGCAGGATCTGGCTTTTGCTAGAGGTATCTATGAAATTACCACCGGTTCCCTCGTCAGTTATCCCCATCCCTACCGGGTGCTAGAATATCGCGAAAACACGGTTGAATTAGCCATAGAATCCTTTCATCTGCAAAATATACCCGGATGGGAGGATTTACCGGCTATTTCTCGGCAATGGTTAAGCGATCGCTCTTATCCTTTTATGATGCGTTTGTTAACCTGCCATCCCCTCAATCTTCCCGTGAGTCTAGCGGAGGAATTAGCCCCGAAATTAGGAAATTTTTGGGCAGATGTGGCTAAAGGTGACACAATCTTCGATTTTAGCGATTTTCCGCCCCTAGTACGCCGTTATTTCTACGCTTTCAGTGCCATCGATCCCCTCGGTAATCCTCATTTTATCGACAATCAAGCCGTAATTAGGGTTTGCTGAAAAAGCTTTTCCTAGGGGCAGGGTGTGGGGTGTGGGGTGTGGGGTGTGGGGTTTTACCGATTTTCAGGTGGTCAATTACCTAATTTTCAGGGAAAAAGTACCTGAATTTTCCCCCCAATCACTCCAAAGGTCGGCACTTTTTGAGGGAAAACAAGTCTAAAAGTCTTATACAACAAGGTTTTTAGATTTATTCAGCAAGCCGTAATTAGTTTCAAGCATCAGTTTAGTTATCAGCGCTCAGACTTGCTGGTGGAGTTGAGAGAATAGCTGCAATAAATAATTAACTATAGCTTATAGTTATGGTACGCAGCCGCTATCTTGGCAGAAAATATCAAAAAAAATCAATGGAAGCAATTAAAAAGGAATTTAAAAAAATCGGTTCTCTTGCCCTGTTTTTTTTCTTGGCTTTCGGTTATATTCTTCTGATCATGAAATTATTTCTGGAAGAATATTCGATTACTACCTACGTTTTGGGTAAAGCGAGCTTAGGGGCGATCATTGCGGCAAAAACCGTGGCCATTCTCGACGCAGCCATGAAGCTAGAATGGTTAGAAAATCGACCCCGTTACCTTAGCATTCTGTATCGAACCTTTGTTTATACCCTAGCAGCACTGATTCTCGGCTCGATCGAGGGTTTTCTGGAAGCTTATCGGGGAACGCGGGTAATTTCGGAGGCAATGGCCAAATTTTGGCAAAGGGAAAGTTTCTCTCAAATCCTTGCGGTTACTCTCTGTCTCGCAGTGGTTTTTTGTCTCCACAATCTCTGGCACGAAATCGATCGCTATTGGGGTAAAGGCAAATTGAGAAAATTTTTTCTCGATCGCTCCTAGAGTAGAGCAGTTATCTTAATGGTGAAGTTTTCCTTTTGGGGAGTCGGGAGATAAGAGTCAGGGATTTAGGGAGATAGGGAGATAGGGAGATAGGGAGATAGGGAAATTTCAGCTAAATTCCCCACTACCCCCCGCAACGCGCACGCAGTGACCACCCCACTACCCCACTACCCCAACACTCCACTTAAGAAGTATGTGCGATCGCCCTATCTTTCGCGGGCGACTCCTGCTAGGATAAAATACGGGTGAAAAATTGCTAATCCAAGGAGTACAGACGTGATTGAACCTTTAGTGCTAGGGATTGTCCTAGGCTTAATTCCCATTACCCTAGCGGGTTTGTTCGTTGCCGCCTATTTACAGTACAAACGGGGCAATCAATTCGGCTTAGACTAAATCTATCACGCCAATCCCCCGAATTGAGAAAATCTCCCGTCAAGCTAGGCACTAGACGGGAGATTTTCCACAGGACAAATTTGCCGCTTAACAGATTGTGGCTGCCGGCGTTGCCATCCCCGCAAAACTTATCTGTCTTACTGGGAGAGCGATCGCCAAAAAAGCAAGAACTAAACGGCTGTTAAACTAGGAAAACGAATGACAGTCTCCGTATATTCGGGAACCCATCCGGCGGTAGTGGTGAAGTAACGCACTGCTTTAACCCGTTTACTGGCAGTGAGGTGAAACCAGTGTTCGCTATGGGCGGGAACATTGATGTATTCTTGAGGTTGAATAGTTAATTCCCCCTGAGAACCATCGGGAAAGACAAAGCCAAAAACCCCCTCCCCATCAATGATATAACGCACCTCATCGTCAGCGTGGGTGTGACAGCGCTCGAATTTGGCCAGTAAAGTGTCGAGATTGGGAATTTCAGGGTGTAAAACGATTAAATCTCTAGCTTGATAACCCGCTTCTTGCTTTAGTTGCTCAAAATAACCGTCTAAGCTGGTTAAAACTATTTCTTTTTCTTCGTCAGTGAGAGAAGCTTGCTTAAGTAGCTGACAAGTGGCTTCGTTTTCGATCGGCCAATAGTTTAAAGTAACATTTAATTTGGCCAATTCCAGACTAATATCGGCTAACTGGGTATAGGTTGTCCCATTCTCTAAGCGTAGTATCGCCATTGGTTATCATCCTCAAGATTACTTTTTCTATTTTAAAGTTTTCCAGAGAGAAGCCGCTCGATTTTTTGCCCCTCGATCCCTTGCCAGTTCCTAGGATTTTCTGCTCAAAAATGCTATTATGGTCTATATCTGGGGAATTAGCTCAGTTGGTAGAGCGATGCGATCGCACCGCAGAGGTCAGGGATTCGAGTTCCCTATTCTCCATTTTCCAGAGATATTAACCGCTTTTCAAGGTTCAAGAAAGATTATGAACCAGTCTCAATTTCCCAAAAAGGCGTTACTTTTATTTCTGGGGAGAATAGCAGAGGATTACTGACAGAAAAGCTAAAAGATTTGACTTGTGGTGGTAATTTTCCTTGAAAAAATGCCATTAATTCCTGATCATTTCTCGGTAAGTGACTAAGGATAACTCCATTAGCTGAATTATCTTGAACAAAGCGAAAATTGGCTTGAGTTCCATCGAGATAATTAACGTTAATTATCACGGGAGGGATTCTAAAGAGTTGTTTGACTATTTTACCCAACCAAGAATATTCAAATTTAACTTGAACACGAGTAATCCCACGATTACGAGTAGGTAATTCATAGACTTGATCCCAAGTAATATTAGTGGTCTCTCCTAGAGGGGTTGGAATGCAACCACTGACTTTTTGTTTTTCTAGAAGATAAAAGTTGGTTTTGATTGCGGGGACGCGGAAGGGGGAATTTACCGAGTCAAGTTGATAATTACA
>NZ_SFBV01000172.1:0-6832 GCF_007095585.1 Microcystis sp. M_OC_Ca_00000000_C217Col | reverse complement strand
TTCCGAACAATTTCATCGCTGACAAAACGGATGACTGGTGCCGTTACTTTGTCTTGCCTATTTGGGGTACAAAAGATTTTCTTTATTCCCCTTGACTTTTAAGACAATCGCTACGTTCTATATCCCTATATCCCCTTTCTAACTGATAAGTAGGGAGGCACAATTATTGGTAGGATGGGTTAGCGGTAGCGTAAACTATGCGGGCGTTGGGTTTCATGCTTCAACCGTTCGGCAAAAGCTCACGGCCGAAGCCCAACCTACGTTCATCTGATAACTGATAACTGATAACTGATAACTGATAACTGAATAAATGCTACACATTGCTACTTTTTCTTGCGAAAATGAGCGCCAAAATTGCGGTTTTTGGCAGAGACTCGCGCCCCATACCCGTGTTTTAGTGACTCTTTTGTTAGTTTTTGCCACAGCCTTAACTCCGAATGGTAGCTGGGAAACTTGGGGGATTTACGGATTAGGATTAATTATTTTAATTCTGATCAGTCGGGTGACTATTAGCGTACTTTTACAAAGAGTAGCGATCGAATTTGTCTTTATCGGTGTGGTTTTATTGGGAACTCTTTTTCGTGATGGCGGCGAAATTCTTTGGTCTTGGGGATTTTTGCGGATAACTAGCGAGGGATTGCTGGTTTTAGGCAGTGTGGCCTTTAAAGCTTTTCTCTGTCTTTGTACGGTCAATATTCTGGTTTTAACCACAGCAATTCCCGACCTGTTACAAGCCTTAGTTACCCTAAAAACCCCCCCTTTATTGGTGGCAATTTTAGCTTCTATGTACCGTTATCTAGCGGTTTTGATCGCTGAATTTAATTCCATGCGAAGGGCAGCAATTGCGCGTAATTTAATGAGTAGTCCCCGATGGCAGCGGTTGCTAGTGGGACACATGATCGGCTCTTTATTTATCCGCACCTACGAACGTGGCGATCGCATTTATCAAGCCATGTTATCGAGGGGTTACACTGGTTCCTTGCCTTCTCTACAGGTTCCCCAAAGCAAGCTGAACGATTATCTCGCTATAATTTGTATAGTAATTTTGATCCTCTGGGGTCAAATGGTACATCTACTCAGTTGACACTGCCGTTGCCTAAACTGGAAGCTAGATTGACAACCTGTTGCAAAAAAAGCCGTCCTCCGCTACGCTAAAGGACGGGGAACCTTGAACCCAATTTTTCGGTAAAAGTCTCGTTTTTCATGCACCACAACCCGATTTTTATTGAAAACCTAGTTTATACCTATCCTGACGGTACAGAAGCGTTAAAGGGTATTAACTTAGCCATTGAAGCTACGGAAAAGGTAGCTTTAGTCGGGGCCAATGGATCCGGAAAATCCACCTTATTACTGCATTTTAACGGTATTCTCCCGCCGCAAACCGGTAGAATCACCGTCGGTCCCTACGAAGTTAAACCAGAGAATTTAGAAAATATCCGCAATTTTGTCGGTTTAGTCTTCCAAAACCCCGACGATCAGCTATTTATGCCCACTGTCTGGGAAGATGTGACTTTTGGCCCGATGAATCAGGGTATTCGGGGAGAGGATTTAAACCATCGCTGTCATCATGCTTTACACGCGGTGGGATTGGATTCCCAGCATTACGGTAAGAGAAACAGTCAGAATCTATCGGGGGGTGAAAAAAAACGCGTGGCAATTGCGGGGGTTTTAGCCATGTTGCCCGAGGTCTTAGTTTTTGATGAACCTAGCGCCCAACTTGACCCCCGGTCCCGTCGGCAATTAATACAACTGTTGGCCACTTTACCCCAAACCCAAGTGATCGCCACCCATGATCTCGATCTGGCTTTAGAATTATGCGATCGCACGGTGGTGTTAAGTCGTGGTCAGGTGGTAGCTGAGGGAGAAACCGCTAGGATTTTAAGTAATCGGGAATTTTTGGAACAACACGACTTGGAAATACCCCTTTGTTATAGTCGTCCCTACTGTGCGATCGCTGATGCGCCCTCACAAGTCAGTGATCAGTGATCAGTTATCAGTTATCAGATGTGAGTTTTCAGTTCACCGATTACTGTTTACTGGACGGCTACGCCGTGCCTTTGGCAACACTGAAAAAAAGCTCCCTTTTCCCCCCTCATAGACAGTCTTAACGAGTGATTTAGATAGTCAACAGCTTACCGCTACTTAGCGGTTAATTTTTGGGATTCTAAGGGAGAATGATGTAATAACATTAATTGATTTTCTTGTAAGATTTCGATAGCATAAGCAGGGCCAGAAGTATTGCTAAATTCAACTTCAAAAACATTTGGCTCATAGACTTCTACAATTGTTCCCACTTGCCCGCGATATAATCCCAATTGGGGTAAGTCTTCTAATAAAGCAACCACATCTAAGAGTTTCATTTCCTTATCTCCTTATCTACTTAAAGTACATAACAAGTAATTAAACGGGGAAAATTTTCATCATTTCTGATTATCCAAACACTGGGAATAATAGCTGTTTTGTTTTGATGATTTAGGGGAAAGTCATTAACGAAGGCAGGGGGCAGGAGGCCGTTTTTGTAACGGGGATTTATGCCCCGCTCCCAAAACTTTTCGCCTTAAGGCGAGGTTTTAGACCCGATTTTTTCGATAATATACTTTTGTCCATATTCCCACTTCTGCAAGAAGTCTGTGGATAGCTTGCCCTGAGTAAATAGGGCTTGCTGAATAAATATGAAATGTAGGCAAGGTAAGGGTTTTGTGGCTTTTCTCGTGAAACAGGTGCAAGATTTTGAGAGAATCGTGCTTCAAAACCTTGCATCTTCATCGGCCCGCGTCCTGTAGGGGCGAAGCATTCGGGCAATAACCTATCGGTGAAACCGTAGATTTTCTATCCGAATGCTTCGCCCGTACTTTTTGCCGCAAACCCTAAATACTGATGTCTGATGCACAATTTGGAGATTTATTATCGGTTTCTTGCATTATGAGAGAGGACAAAAGCGAGAAAGTCTGACATTCTTGAGATAGGTAGCACGAAAATCGAGGCCATTTCTCACGATGCAAGCTCTGCTAGAAAAAGCTCAGATAGCGTTGAATAAAAAGGACTGGGAGACAGTAAACGCCAGCATACAGCGACTTTTAAACCAAAAAGATGCGATTGAACCGATTATTAACGATGAAATCCTCGATTTAGCCCTAGAAGCTTTACAAAAATGCGATTTTCAACAGCGATGGGAGACAGCGAAACTATTTCCTCAAATCGGTCAATCGGCGATCGCTCCTCTAATTGCCCTGTTAGAATCCGAGGAACAAGATGGGGAAATGCGCTGGTTTCTGGCGAGAATTCTCAGTCAATTTGACGATCGAGCCTGTATTCTCGCTCTCAGTCAATTATTGCAAAGATCGGAGGAGGAGGAACTCAGCCAAATGGCTGCGGCCGCTTTAGCTAATATCGGCAGTTCTGCCATCTCCAGTTTAGGACAATTACTGTCCGACTCTAATACCCGTTTTTTAGCCGTACAAGCTTTATCACAAATTCGCCGACCAGAAATTATCGAACCGCTTTTAACCGTAGTTAAGGATCAATCTAGCGCCATTCGGTCTATGGCGATCGAAGCTTTAAGCAGTTTTCACCATCCCCAGATTACTGTGATTATCCTCGATGCTTTACAGGATCCGGCCATCGAGGTGCGACGGGAAGCAATTAAAGCTAGTAGTTACCTAGGGACGAATTATCCCCAAGCAGATTTAGTTAACCATCTGCAACCGCTGTTATTCGATGTCCACCTTGAGATCTGTCAAGAAACTGCGATCGCTCTCAGTCGTATCGGCACAGCAACCTCAGCTAAAGCTTTAAATCCACTCCTGCAATCTTCCTTAACTCCCGATAGTTTAAAATTAACTGTAGTGCGAGCATTAGGCTGGATCGAGGATGAGGAAGCTTTAAATTATCTAGAAAAGGCTTTATATAGCGAAAATGTCCTAATTTGTCGGGAAATTATCGCTATTCTCGGCCGGCAAACCTCCCAGAAATTACGCCAACAAGCAGGGGAAATTCTCAGTAATTTTTATCACTCCCGTCCGGCGCTCTTCACTGATACGGGAGTTAAACAGTCTCTAGCGATCGCTTTAGGAGAATTAGAGCGGGATAATAAAAGTATTTTGCTGACTTTAGCAGCCGATGGGGAAGCAATCGTCCGTCTTCATGCTCTCAGCGCCCTAAAAAAGCTAGATCATGGGACTATATAGCTAATTTCCCGCTGCACAGATGTGGTGAATTTGCCAGTAATCCGCATCCATTTCCCCAAGGATAGCGTTTAATTTCTCCTGCGCTTCTTGAGCAAATTGGGCATTAATGGAAAAATTGACAGAAAGCACTATTTCGTAGATTTTATCAGGGTTAAAGGGCTTAATTTCCTGTTTCATCGCCGTGATTCCTTCAGAACTTATTCTCTATTTTCTTCTCTCCTTCTCAAGAATTCCGCTTACGCTACTGCTAACCCTTCCTACAAATAATTGTGTCTTCCTACTTATCAGTTATCAGTTATCAGTTATCAGGTGTGAGTTATCAGGTGTGAGTTATCAGTTAACAGTTATCAGAACGTAGTTGGGTTGAAGCATGAAACCCAACGCCCGCTCATGTTACGCTACTGCTAACCCATCCTACCAATAATTGTGCCTCCCTACTTAAATTGAGAAAATAAGGGTGATCGATCCATGAAGGTTATCAATTTTTAGAGAATTGTTAGATAAGTATCTAGAGATTCGGAGGGTAAAACTTTCAAAGTTTGGTTTTGTAGGTCTAATTCTAAACCCAGTGCTTCTAGGGGGATTACTCCAATTAAAGGATCGCGACCACCGGGTAATTCTAAACATTCAAAAGTTCCCTCGCGACCACAAAGCAATATTTTAGCATCCTGAAAGACTCTCGCTTTGCTCAATCCAGTCGCGGTACTAACATCGACTTCTTTAAGTAAATCTAGCCCCAGTCTGTCAATAATATTAGCAGGTAAACAGAGTGTTGTTGCTCCCGTATCAACTAAAACTTTTGGTAAAGTAACAGAGCGAATTTCTGAAGGAGAGATAAAACCTCTAGCAGCTGCTGATTCATCGGCACGATTAATTATTGTTAAAGGTGTGAAAACTTTGCCCATCGGATTTGTCTGTTTCTTTTCCATATTATTATTTAGTAATCCCTATAATTAGAGAAGACATTTGGAGACTAACTAGAGATGAGAGCGGTTACTGATAACTGATACTAAATCTGGTTATTAAAGACTGATTATCTATTGCTCCTCTTGCCTCTTGCTTCTTGCCTATCCTGATATGTAGCCTATACTCAACGGATTTAGTATTATAGCAGTTTTCATCAGAATGAGGTATGGGCAAAGGGCTTAAGCCCTTTGTTGGCAAAACTTGTCGATACCTCAGTAACGTGAAAAGTGCTATATTTTGATTTTTCACCCTACTTGATAGGCGACAAGTACCAATACTTATCGCCTAAGTGGGATGCTCCCACATAACTCAATTCAAAACCCCTAGCAAATCCTTGGAGGTGGCTTAAATTAGTAAAACACGAGTTTTAATGATATTATCGTTTTCTACCCACCAAAAAACCGCCGATACCTAAAGCAATAATTCCTAGAACAGTTGAAGGTTCAGGAATCAGGACATATTGAACGGGGCCTGAACCGCTATCATTAGTTCCAATATAGGAAAAAGTAGCCTCAGTACTACCAAAAGCGGGAATTAGAGAAAATTCTGGAGTAAAACTAGACGTTGAAAAATTCAACCCTAGAAGGATACCATCTAAAAATTCCACCTTAGGACTATCAGGAAAAGAATCATCATCAACAGCAGTAAAAGTTGAGCCAAAAAAGTTCAAGTTGACTTGAGATACATCTAAAAATTCAAAGCCTAAACCCGTTAACAGGGAATTATCATAGCTAAAAGTACCCGAAAAAGTTTGCCCTGTCAATAAACCATTTTGGATAGTTCCAGCTAGATTGTAACTTACGATAGCTGCTTGAGCAGGATTGACTTGCTGAACTGCAAGACTTAGAACTACCCCAGAAGTAATCACTGCGTTGCGTTGCCAGGAATTCATCATTTTGTCCTCATCCAATAAGATGTGCTGAAAATATTAGGGTTGAAAGGTGCGCGTTTGATGAGTCTCGCCCCTCAATTTAGTTAGTTAGAGAGCCTAATTAAAGATGAAATTAGCTTGAGTCAAGGTAGAAGCATTAATTCCATTGAGAATAGCCATATCTTGTCCAAAAGCTTCAATAATGGTATTTGCACCCGCTTGACGATAATCCCAATCCGTACCGAGAGAATCCCAACTTAAGCTAGTAGAGAAGAAACCAATCAGATCCCCTTGATTTGCTCTGTAATCAGCGATAATGTTGGTATTTGCCGGTAAGAGCGCATCATTTTCTGTAATCCAGAATAGATCCTGGCCGCTACCCCCAGTGACGATATTATTACCACTAGCAGAACCCAAGAAGAGGATGTCATCTCCTGCCCCCGTATCGATACGGTTATTGGTTCCTGCGTAAACGATGTCATTGCCCGAAGCGGTACGGATGTTATTACCACCGACAGCAAAGCGAACGTTTACAGTGTCATTACCGCTTCCCGTATTGAGAATTTGATTATTGCCGATAAATTGTCTGCCATCGCGCAAAGCGGCATCAAAGGTATCATCGCCAAGTGTTCCGTTGACGGTTGTCGGTAAAGGTGCGACACCGTCGAGAACCGTATCTTGACGGAAACCGGGCGTTGCTGAATTAAGCTATGAATCAGTAAGGAATAGGCACTTCTTGAAACTTCAGATAATGAATTAATAAACGAATAGAGTATCCTAACATTTCTGTAGACTTAGAATAGCAGAG
>NZ_SFBV01000171.1:0-22488 GCF_007095585.1 Microcystis sp. M_OC_Ca_00000000_C217Col | reverse complement strand
GACTCTGTGTAAGACAGTACATGGTTTTTTAACTGTGGTATGCGACGGTGGTGGAAGCAGAAACTTAAATCGTGAGGTTTAGGAATCGCCGCACTTTTAGGGCGGCGAGGATGTCAAGGCTGACCATTACCCAAATTCTAGAATTTCCGTTTTTTTGGTTTTCTTGACTACTATTCGGCGGTAGCCAATCCAGTTTCGGTGCTGCCGGTGCTGCGACGACGGGTGAGAGTATTAAAGAGCATAATTCCGATCGCTTTGATCAGATTACCTTCCAACTCTTGGAACATTCTCATGTTCAGGCCAAAAGCGGCGTTAGCTTCGGCGACAATGCGATCGGCCATGGCTTGATCTACCGGTAACTGGTCGAGGGTTTGACGATAGTGGTTTTTATAGGCTTTTTCGTCGGGAATATCTTTGAAATCATAGAAAGCAGTGCCACCAGTTTCCAGATTCATCGCTTTTTCGGCGATTTTTTTCAAGATTTGCCCCCCAGACAGATCGCCGAGATAACGGGTATAGGAATGAGCAACTAATAATTCGGGTTCTGTTGTGGCGATTTCCCGAATCCGGTCAACGTAGGCCTGACCTGCGGGAGATAAAGCGATCTCGTTGCGCCAATTAGGACCATAATAAAAATATAAATCCTGTTCGAGCGCATTTTTGCGATTGAGTTCAGGAAAACAGATTTTAGAAACGACGGGATGACTGGAAAGTTTTTCCATCTCCTCCTCCATGGCCGAATAGACGAAGTAGAGGTTAGCCACCAGTTTGCGATAGGAAGTTTTTTCCACCACACCTTTGAGAAAACACTTGACAAAACCGACGTTTTCTGCCATGGTATGGGATTTTTTCGTGCCTTCTCGCAGTTGAGTTGATAAATTAACGCTCATATTATGATCACCTGTTGGGATGAGTAGAATGGATCGGGTTCGTTACAGATGCTTACTAAAACCGCCTATTTTGGTAGATTAAACTGAATCGATCGCTAATTTTATTAAGAATTTTTACAGTGCCGCCAGGGGAGCTTAGGGGGGAAAAGTTAGCTCTAGCAGGACTTGACCGCCAGTTGAAACCGGTATCCATCGAGATGGCGCAATTGTAAAGATTAGTGAAAAACTGCTCCCTAGTTGATCTTTGGGCAGGAGAGGGTACAATCTGGCACCAATATCAATTTTCGACCAACACTGTTTACACTTCTTAAAAACTCTTAACATTCAGGAGACTTATATAGGCAAAATTTCACAAATTGAAACCGAATTTAGCAATCATGCTTATAATCAGTACAGGATTCTTTATGTTGTGCTAAACTCAGGCCCTTGAGAGACAAAGCCATAGTTGCGATGTCAGCGAGAACACATTGAGCAACCCCCTACCCAAACCCTTAGTCATAACACTCTGGTAATGCCCCGAATACTTGTAATCGATGATGATCCTGCAATCGCGGAATTAGTCTCCATCAACTTGGAGATGGCGGGTTATGACGTTAACCCCGCAGAGGACGGGATTAAAGGCCAGGCCTTGGCCGTCCAGTTACAACCCGATTTAATCATGCTGGATTTAATGTTGCCCAAAGTGGATGGTTTTACCGTCTGTCAGCGTTTGCGACGAGATGAACGCACGTCCGACATCCCGATTTTGATGCTCACGGCCTTGGGGCAAACCCAAGATAAAGTGGAAGGTTTTAACGCCGGTGCCGATGATTACCTGACCAAACCTTTCGAGGTGGAGGAAATGTTAGCTAGGGTGCGCGCTCTCCTGAGACGCACTGATCGCATTCCCCAAGCCGCTAAACACTCAGAAATACTCAGTTTTGGACCTTTAACCCTGGTTCCCGAACGTTTTGAGGCGGTCTGGTTTGAAGGTGTGGTCAAGTTAACCCATCTAGAATTCGAGTTACTCCACTGTCTTCTCCAACGTCACGGTCAAACCGTTTCCCCTAGTGATATTCTCAAGGAAGTCTGGGGATATGATCCCGATGATGATATCGAGACTATTCGCGTTCATATTCGCCATTTGAGAACGAAACTAGAACCCGATCCCCGCCACCCTCGCTATATTAAAACCGTTTACGGTGCGGGTTATTGTCTGGAGTTACCCACCAATGAACAGGTGGTGCTTGATTCATCGGTGGCAACAGTTTAAACAGGGAGCGGATAGGCAATAGGGACAATTGTTTCCTCGCTCCTCCTCCTCTTCAGATTGAGAAGGTTTGACTCGCGGTTGGGTTTTGATGGCTATGGCTGAGGCCTCTTTTTGTCCCTGACGATAACGAGGGGAAAACACCCCCAGCAAGTCAGGACAATGGTGGGAGTAACTACTGGTTTACGGTAAATCCGTCGCCCCCATCAAAAAGCGATCGCATTCCCTGGCGGCCCCGCGGCCTTCATTAATCGCCCAAACCACCAAACTTTGACCACGACGACAATCCCCCGCTGCAAAGACTTTCGGTAAGCTAGTGGCAAATTGACCGTGTTCGGCCTTGATATTGCTGCGGGCATCCTTTTCTAAGCCTAAATCATCGAGTAAAGGCTGTTCTGGTCCCAAAAATCCCATGGCCAATAGAACTAATTGCGTCGGGATGACTTTTTCTGTTCCTGCCACTGGTTGGGGGATAAACTGTCCTTTTTCGTTGCGTTGCCATTCCACTTGTACCGTGTGAATCCCTGTGACGTTACCCTGGCTATCCCCCTCGAATTTGGTTGCTGTGGTGGTATAAACCCGGGGGTCATCGCCAAAACGGGCGGCCGCTTCCTCTTGTCCATAGTCCAGACGGTAGATTTTCGGCCATTCGGGCCAGGGATTATCGGCAGCCCGTTCTCGGGGCGGTTGCGGCATAATTTCTAATTGGGTGACGCTATGGCAGTTATGACGCAGGGAAGTCCCCACACAGTCGGTTCCCGTGTCGCCACCGCCGATAATTACCACGTCTTTACCCGCAGCCGAGATAAAATCTTCCCCGGGCTGTCCGTCTAATAGTGCTTTTGTATTAGCGGTGAGAAACTCCATGGCGAAGTGAATACCCTTTAATTGGCGACCTTCGATGTTTAAATCCCGGGGTTTGGTGGCTCCGGTACAGATAACCACGGCATCATATTCGTTTAATAGGTCTTGGCTGCTGATATCCTTGCCCACTTCTGTGTTACAGACCATTTTTACCCCTTCCTGTTCGAGCATCTGGAGACGACGCAGAACCACTTCTTCTTTATCTAACTTCATGTTGGGGATACCGTACATTAATAGACCCCCGGGACGGTCGGCCCGTTCGTAAACCGTCACCCAGTGACCGGCTTTATTTAACTGGTCGGCGGCCGCTAATCCAGCAGGTCCAGAACCGATCACGGCCACTTTTTTGCCGGTACGGATTGCGGGGGGATTGGCAGTAATCCAACCGGATTCCCAACCTTTGTCGATAATTGAACATTCAATATTTTTGATCGTAACGGGGGGATTATGAATACCGAGAACACAGGAACCCTCACAGGGAGCGGGGCAGACTCTACCGGTAAATTCGGGGAAATTATTGGTTTTATGGAGGCGATCGAGGGCTTCTCTCCACAATCCTCGATAGATTAAATCATTCCATTCGGGAATCAGGTTATTAATCGGGCAACCACTGGCCATGCCACTAATTAGGGTTCCCGTGTGACAAAATGGTGTACCACAATCCATACAACGGGCAGCCTGATTGCGGAGTTTATCTTCTGGCATGGGAAGATGAAACTCATCCCAATTATGAAGGCGATCGAGAGGGGTAAGTTCGGAAGGAAGTTCACGCAGGAATTCGATAAAGCCAGTCGGTTTGCCCATAGTCTTTTTTATCTCTGTCGTTTATCCCCTATCTTCCTTCACAGTTCGATCGATCCCGCAACTTTACCGATTTCTTTAATCTTATCGGCAGCTCAGTGGACTAACAGGCGGTAATTTTGACAAATTGGGTAATTAACTATTGAGTTAAAAACAGGCGATTTCAAGAGGAAGGGGGCAATTCTAACGGGATAGCCCCGATTATTCCCTTACGAAAATCATTGAGTAACTGCATGGCTGCCCTTTCTTTATCTTCTTGATATTTGAGATCGGCCAATTTTTCGATAAAATCCTCCCCGGTCATGTCTAGGGTATTCAACCCGTAACGAGATAGTAAAAGTCCTTCATACTGTAATTCTCTTAATAAATCAACAAAAGCCGCCGCTATCCTTTGGTTATCATAACCAGCATCCCCAATATCCTCACAGATAGCTAATTTCACCGCATCCTTTTGATTATCTAAACGGGAAGGAATCACCCCCGGCGCGTCTAATAATTCTAAGGTGTCGGAAATTCGTACCCATTGTAATTGTCGCGTTACTCCAGCCCTGCGGGCGCTGGCGACGACTTTTCGCCCTAATAAACGGTTAATCAGGGCAGATTTGCCCACATTGGGAAACCCAATCACCACAGCCCGCACTGGACGCGGTAACATTCCTCTTAGTTGACGTTTTTGGTTAATTTCATCGCCAATTTTTTCCGCCGCTTTGATAATTGCTTTAACTCTTTCTCCCTGTTTAGCGTTAGTAAAATAGACGGTTTCTCCTTGACTTTTAAACCATGTTACCCATTGTTGATAGGCAGATTCGGGAATCATATCGAGACGATTTAAGATTAATAAGCGCGGTTTATTGCCAATCCAATCGTCCACCTGCGGATGATGGGAAGCTAAGGGGATGCGAGCATCGCGCACTTCTAGGATCACATCCACGAGTTTAAGATGTTCCTTAAGTTTTCTTTCCGCTTTGGCAATATGACCGGGATACCATTGAATTAACGACATGGGAGATGGGAGTATAAAATTAGATCTTATCAGGAATAGTCCCTAGATAGCTATAATTATCTGAGAAAGAGTTTAGTAATTTCACTGCAATTATAACAGGATTATCGATGACTAATTTAAAAAAATGGCAAATTGTTAAATCTGAGCTAGTTTTTCAGAATCGTTGGTGTCAAGTCCGTCAAGACGCGGTGAAGTTATCCTCTGGACAAGTTATCGATGATTATTTCGTTAATATTCGTCCTGAAATTGTTTTAGTTGTTCCAGTTACTGAGGATAATCAATTAGTTTTTGTCCGTCAATATCGTCACGGAGTTAAGGAAATTTTATTGGAATTTCCCGCTGGATCAGTGGATGCGGGTGAAGATAATATTACCACAGCAGCGCATCGGGAATTCGAGGAGGAAACTGGTTATCACAGTGATTCTCTAATGCCTCTAGCTGTTTTGTACGATAATCCTGTTAAAGATACTAACAGAATTCATATTTTTTTGGCTCTTAATGCTACCCCCACAGGTCAACAAAAGTTAGATGTTACCGAGGAAATCGAAGTTATTCTGCGACCTTTACAGGAAATTAATCCGCAGGAAATTACTGTCTCTGGTAGTTTAGCAGCTTTCTATCTGGCGAGGGATTTTTTAAAGCAAAATTAAGTAATTCTAGCGATTATATTAATAGAGAAGTAGGAAGTTTTCGTTTTTGGGAGCCAGTTGTCAGGATTCAGAAGATAGGGTGGTCACTGCGTGCGCGTTGCGGGGGGTGTTGGGGTGTTAGGGTGTTAGGGTTTTAGTTGAAATTCCCCCACTTCCCCACTTCCCCACTTCCCCACTTCCCCACTTCCCCACTTCCCCACTTCCCGCTCTCCTACCTCTGCGCTTTTCTCTACTGTTTGAACAGGATTTGTATTACTTTAAGTTTTATTTTTTTCACTTGTCTATGAGTAATTTTTTTATGATTGCTGGCTTTATTCTATCAGCTTATGCAATCGTTGCCAACGATTCCCTACAGACTTTAGGGACTTTTTTAAGTGCCAATGAAGAACGTCCCTGGTGGATTTTATGGCTGTATTCCAGTATAATCTTAGCCTCAATTTTTATCGCTGGTTGGTACATTAATCAGGGAGATGTGGCTTATAATCGACTAGAAATGATTCCCTTCCCAGAAAATTTTACTTGGATTTATATCGTTCCTCCCCTGGCAATTTTAATTCTCACCACTTGGGGAATACCTGTGAGTACAACCTTTTTGGTTTTAACAGTTTTTGCTCCCCAATCTCTAGATGAAATGTTAGTTAAATCCGCTTGGGGTTATGCTATTGCTGTTATAGTGGGGTTAGTAATCTATCGAATTATTTATCGATTAGAAAACTTTTTCCTAGAAACAGTTAATAAAGAACCTCAAAAAATCTGGGTAGTTTTACAGTGGTTATCCACCGGGTTTCTCTGGAGTCAATGGTTAATGCAAGATTTTGCAAATATTTTCGCCTATCTTCCCAGACAGTTAGCGGCAACATGGTTAGTTTTATCTCTAACAGTTATGCTACTCCTGCAAACCATCATTTTTATTAATCATGGTGGTCAAATCGAGAAAATTGTCACTAGCAAAACTAACGCCCATGATCCGCGTTCTGCAACAATTATTAACTTAATTTATGGCTTAATTTTACTCTTTTTTGTTGGCTATAATCATATTCCCATGAGTACCACTTGGGTATTTTTAGGTTTATTAGGAGGTCGAGAAATTTCTCTGACTTTAACCAGAGAAACCCCTAATTTAGCCGCCACGGGTAAATTGGTTTTAGGGGATGCCTTGAAAGCTTTTATCGGTATGATTGTTAGTGTTGCTATCGCTCTTGCTTTACCTCTAATCGCTCAAAAACTTAACTATCTATAGGAAATTATAAATTATAAATTATGAATTATAAATTATAAATTATAAATTATGAATTATGAATTATGAATTATGAATTGGGAAGCTTTTTTTAGTAATCAGTAAACAGTTAACCGAAAACTGATAACTGATAACTGATAACTGATAACTGATAACTGATAACTGATATTAGTGGTTGTACCGCATAAGATTAAGAAAAGGTCTATTGTCAAAACTTAAGAATAACAAGATTGGGGAGATAGGCGATCGATTGACGACCCGGAGTGATAAAGTTTTCTATTACTGATAATCTCGAAATTATCGTTCAACCAGATTAAAGATGCTTCTGTGACTAGACCTTCTTCAAGAGTGACTAGGGAAAAATTGCGAGATTTACCCCTATCAGAGTGGAGAATGCGAGGGACACTAGCAGCATTCAGATAAACAGTTCCCATCTCGGAAGTGACCACGGGATTGCGTAAACGGGAAGTGGTATGACGGAGACGGTGGTGCATATGACCGAAACTGACGAGAGGAACCTGTTTTCCTAATAGCTGTGCTTGTGCGATGGCCGCTGCTAAATCCGGATCTCCGTGGTCCCCTCCCAAAGGTCGCCAATCGCGACCACAGATAGCTTCCGCTTCCTTTCCCAGTCCGGCTGGACCATTGTGACCTAAAAAAATCAGGTTATTATAGGCAGTATCTTGAATATTAGCGATAATTTTGGCAGTAGATTCGGCAAAACTGCTGATATTATAGCGTTCTTGAAAAAATTCTCCATTTTTCCACTCGGAACCTCCCCAAGTAAAGGGACGACCCCCAACAATCGAAAGCTGTAAACTGGGCAGGTCTAGTTTTGAGTAACCCACATGAGCAACCCCTAATAATTCTAACTGGGCGGTGACACGATCTTCTTGATTGCGATCGTAGGGACATTTTTTTCGTCCCCAGGAGGTGGCACTATACCAAGCGTCATGATTACCGAGAATAACGGCTTTTGGTAAGGACAAACTAGCAATCCGGCCGACAATTTCTAGGGATTCATTGCCAAAATCCCCCACAAATAGGGCTAAATCCACTTGTAAAGCTTCTAGAGCTAAATTATCTTCTATTTCCCATTGGTCGTGAACGTCACCGATGACGGCGATTTTATAGGTGCGAGGGAAAGAACTTACCATTACCAGTTATCAACTATCATTTACCAATAATGATCATAACTAGGATTGGCTGAAAAAGTACGGGCGAAGCATTCGGTTAGAAAATCTCCGGTTTCAGCGATAGGTTATTGCCCGAATGCTTCGCCCCTACAGGACGCGGGCCGATGAAGACGCAAGGTTTTGAACCACGATTCTCTCAAAATCTTGCATCTGTGGGAGCGAAACAGAACCCTAAAACCCTTACCTCGTCTATATTTCACATTTATTCAGCAAACCCTAACTAGGATTGGTAGTCGAAAACCGTGGGCAAGAAAGAGAGATTTTTTCTCAAATTACCAATGAAAAGGTAAAGATTTAAAACAAAGTTACCCACAGTCATCGGTTTGTTTGTAAATTTAGATACAGAATTATCAGGGTGATCTGTGTATGTCCTTACTACAATCTCGCACTACCGCCGTTGTTACCTGTCCCCAAGCAAATACATGGGTACAACTAAGAATGCTTCCCTCTCCATACAGCTTTGATGAAGCACTACTACTCTGTGAACAGGATCAGGGCCGTTGGGTGGCATGGATTCCCGATTTTGGCGAAATTATCTTGATTGAAGGACAATTTGAGGCATAAACTAACTCTTGCTGACAATTAAAGCAGATAAACAGCGATCGATCACTTGTTTTAATACTAGAGCAGTCCAATCTATATCGGCTGCGCTGGTGTCCCTTCCCAGGGTTAAACGAATTCCCGCCAATGCTTCTCGATCGCTGTAGCCCATAGCTTTTAAAATTGGACTAGGGGAAAGTTTGCCACTATGACAAGCGGATCCGGAACTAATGCCGATTCCTGCTAAATTAAGCTGACGAACTAGCTGTTTTCCCGTGATGTGACTGTTATCGTCGGGACGGACAATAAAGCTGACGTGGTGGGGTAAACGATAGAATCGGTCCCCCGTGGGCAGCAGATAAGGATAATCAGCTAAGAGGTCAAATAATCGATCTCGTAGGGCGATTAAACGCATTTTTTCGCTAATTAAGTCTTTTTGGGCTAATTCGGCCGCTAAACCAAAAGATGCGATCGCTGGTACGGCTTGGGTTCCCGATCGCAGGCCTTTTTCCTGACCACCGCCCCGCAGTAATGGTAAAATATCGACACCGGCTCTGATGTATAAAGCTCCCGATCCTTGCATCCCATAAATTTTATGGCTAGAAAGAGATAATAAATCTACGGGCAGTTTCCGCACATCAATATCGCATCTTGCCGCCACCTGCACCGCATCGGTGTGAAAAAGAACTCCCCTTTCCCTAGCAATGCTGCCCAATTCTTCAATCGGTTGTAGGGTTCCCACCTCACTTTGTCCGTAAATAATAGAAATTAAGACCGTATCGCTTTGAATTGCGGCTTTTAGGTCTAAAGGATTCACCCTACCTTGACGATTGACGGGAAGACGAGTAATTTGCCAACCTTGCTGCTCTAATTGTTTACAGGGTTCAGCGATCGCCGAATGTTCCACACTAGAAATAATTATATGACGGGGGCGGTTATACTGTTGAGCAACTCCGATAATCGCTAAATTATCGGCTTCTGTGCCGCCAGAAGTAAAGATAATCTGGTCTGGATTGGCATTAATTAACCCTGCTACCTGTTCTCTGGCCATTTCGATGACTGTCGCCGTATCCTGTCCCCAACTGTGTAAACTGGAGGGATTACCCCAATGATGCCGCAGAATAGTGGCAACCCGCTCGATTACTTGGGGATGAGTGGGGGTAGTGGCACTATAGTCAAGATAAATTTGCATTATTTTACAATCTGAGAAATGAGAGTCAAGGACAAGCAGCTATTTTCAGTTTAGCGGCTTAGGTTTAACACTCGATCGATTGTCGGGGCAGTTAAATCTTCCCCTGTCAAAAAACAGAGATGCCGGTTAAAGCATCCCCACAGAGTCGATTTTACCTCTCTTGTGTCAATCTCGGCAGCAGACCAGCAAAAGTCATCCCAAAGACAGAGCAAATATCGTCAACAATCAAAGTCATAAAACCGTTCTAAAAGCCTAGTAAACCCGAAAGATAGTCAGGAACGGGGAAACTTTGAGCCATCTTAAAATGAAATGAAAACAGATAAAACGCTGTAGAATAATTGAAGGTTATTTAAGAGATTTTTTCGGCTCTTTCCTGAATCCCAGACAGCCAGTTTTTGATCAGAGTCTGGGATAGGTGCGACAGTAAGGATTAAAAGTATCGTGATCAAGACAAACGATCAAATAGGCACAGATGACTAACTCCCACTATTGACAATATCCCTAAGCATCTAATCAAGGGGAAACATCGATCGATAATAATATGCTTTTGCCCTTGGCAAGTTCCAAAGCATAACAGAGATTGTCTCAAGCTGGTCCCGTTGCTAATACTTGCGGCGATTTTTCAGTAATCGGTAAAGATTAACCGGTAATCAGTCAACGGCAAACTCAAATCTGATCCTAAATCCGTTGAGTATAGGCTAGTTATCAGGATAGGCAAGAGGCAAGGGGCAAGAGGCAAAAGGAGGAATAGATAATCAGTCTTTAATAACTGGATTTAGTATGATAACTGATTCAAGATAGCTAAAAAAAACCCATCGCTCTACCATGCGTTTCAGACAAATTTTTATGCTCTTATTACATGACTGACAATATTTTGTAACAATCTATACTATCTTTCCCGTTGAAGACTGTAAATTTAAGTTAATTGCTTCGGTGATAACCCTGAAATAAAGTGATCTTTCTAGCCCAGATGACTAAAAACCGCCCCTATCTATCGACTCCTCAAAACTGTTATGCTTCTAGAAAAAATCTCTTAGACAAAAACTACTGCTAAATCTCCCCAGATGGAGAAGCAAAAGCGATCGAGAGATAAAAATAGTTAAAGCCTCCTTACTGAATCAACAGTTACTTGCAAGAAATCTTCTCGGTTATCACCGCGGGGGAAATAATGAGAATTTTTCACCGTTTCATCACCTTTGTTTAGTTTCTAATCACGATTTTTTAGTCCATGAGTAAACTTTCCAGACGTAGATTTATCTTCACTGCCGGGGCAACTGCCGTAGGAACAGCAATTCTCCACGGTTGCGCCACTCCCAATAATACCGCGACCAGTCCCTCCCCGGCCGGCAGTCCTGCCGCTTCCCCCGTTGTCAGTGGAGAAACCCCCGAAGTCACCACCGCTAAACTAGGTTTTATTGCCCTCACCGACGCTGCCCCCTTAATTATCGCCAAAGAAAAAGGTTTATTCGCTAAACACGGGATGCCCGATGTACAGGTGATGAAACAAGCCTCTTGGGCTGCAACCCGGGATAACCTCGAATTAGGTTCGGCGGGTAACGGTATCGACGGGGCGCATATTTTATCCCCCATGCCCTACCTAATGACCTTGGGCAAAATCACCAAACAGCCAGTACCGATGTATATTCTGGCGCGTTTGAATACCAATGGTCAAGCGATTTCTGTGGCTAACGAATACATGGATCTAAAGGTTGCCCTCGATAGCGGTGTACTGAAAGAATCCTTCGCTAAAGCTAAATCTGCGGGCAAAGAAGTTAAAGCCGCCGTCACTTTCCCCGGTGGTACTCACGATCTCTGGATGCGCTATTGGTTAGCCGCCGGTGGCATCGATCCGAATAAAGATCTATCCCTAATTGTTGTTCCTCCGGCACAAATGGTGGCTAACATGAAAGTCGGCACGATGCAAGCTTTCTGTGTGGGGGAACCTTGGAACGCCCAATTGGTTAACAAAAAACTCGGTTATTCGGCCCTGATTACCGGGGAACTTTGGAAAGATCACCCCGAAAAAGCCCTAACTATGCGCGCCGATTGGGTGGATAAAAATCCCAAAGCGGCAAAAGCTTTAACCATGGCTGTTTTGGAAGCGCAGCAATGGTGCAATGATCCCGCTAATGTTAAGGAAATGTGCGAGATTATTTCAGGACGGGAATGGCTGAAAATTGACCCCGCCGATATCTTGGGAAGAATGCAGGGTAATATCGATTTCGGTGATGGTCGCAAAATCGAAAATAGCCCCGTAGCCATGAAATTCTGGGCTGATAACGCTTCCTATCCCTACAAGAGTCATGATACTTGGTTTGTGACTGAAGACATCCGTTGGGGCTATATTCCCGCCGATACGGACATCAAAGCTTTAGTTGATAAGGTTAACCGGGAAGATATCTGGAGAGAAGCCGCCACAGCCCTCAATGTTCCGGCTGATCAAATTCCCACCTCTACCTCTCGCGGTGTGGAAACTTTCTTTGATGGTGTTACTTTTGACCCTGAAAATCCCACCGCTTATCTGAAATCTCTCAAGATTAAAAAGGTTTAAATCAGTGTTCAGTGATCAGTAATCAGTTAAAGATGATTTTCTGATAGCTGATAACTGAACCACTGATAACTGAACCACTGAACCACTGACAACTCAACCACTGATAACTGATAACTGATAACTGATAACTGATAACTGATTATGGCTGTTTCTATTTCTCGTCGTTCTCAAGGTCAGAAATGGGTAAAAGACCTGAAAAAAAAATTATCCAAACTAGCAACTTCGGCGATTGCTTTATTAATTTTCCTTCTCCTCTGGCAAATTCTCTGTTTTAGTCCCGATGCTCCCCTTCCTAGTCCCACCAAAGTGGTTAGCGAGACCTGGGAATTAATTATTAATCCCTTCTTCAATAATGGTGGCACGGATGTGGGGTTATTCTGGCAAATTTTAGCTAGTTTACAACGGGTGGCCGTCGGTTTCACCCTTGCCGCTATTGTTGGCATCGCTGCGGGTATTTTAATCGGTAGTAGCGCCCTAATTTATGATGCGATCGATCCGATTTTCCAAATCCTGCGTACCGTTCCCCCCCTAGCTTGGCTACCCATCTCCCTAGCGGCTTTTCGTAATAACGAACCTAGTGCCATATTTGTAATTTTTATTACAGCAATTTGGCCAATTATTATTAACACAGCCGTGGGAGTACAACAGGTTCCCCAAGACTATAAAAACGTCTCTAGAGTGCTAAAATTATCAAAAGTTGAATACTTTTTCAACATTCTTTTTCCCGCCACCGTTCCCTACGTTTTCACGGGATTAAGAATCGGTATCGGTTTATCTTGGTTGGCGATTGTAGCGGCAGAAATGCTGATCGGTGGCGTGGGAATTGGCTTCTTTATCTGGGATGCTTGGAATAGTTCTATGATCAGTGAAATTATCCTCGCCCTGATTTATGTGGGTATTGTTGGTTTCTTACTCGATCGCCTCATGGCCTACATCGCTAAATTAGTTGTACCCGAAGAAAATAAATAGGGTTTGCGGCAAAAAGTTTTTCGGTGGGGGCAGGGTGTGGGGTGTGGGGTGTGGGGAGCTTTTTAAGTAAACAGTAAACAGTAAACTAAAAACTCACATCTGATAACTGACAACTGATTCCTGATAACTGATAACTAATAACTGATAACTGAAAATGTCTGCATTTATTGAAGTCGATCACATTGATAAGGTTTTCCCTCTGCCCGATGGCCGTCAATATATCGCCCTAAAAAATATCGATCTCAGCGTTACTCAAGGGGAATTTATCTCTTTAATCGGTCATTCCGGTTGCGGGAAATCCACCCTCTTAAATATGGTCGCTGGACTCGATCGCCCGACGGTGGGAGGGGTGATTTTAGAGGGAAAAGAAATTAAAGGTCCCGGTCCCGATCGCATGGTGGTCTTCCAGAATTATTCTCTGCTGCCTTGGTTAACCGTCCGAGAAAATATCGCCCTAGGAGTTAACCGCGTGCTGCGTCATCTACCGGCTGCTGAACGCAAAAGTGTCATCGAACATAGTATCGATATGGTACACCTGCGCCATGCGGCCAACAAACGACCGGGAGAATTATCGGGAGGCATGAAACAAAGGGTAGCGATCGCCCGCGCTCTAGCCCTACGGCCGAAAGTCCTGCTACTCGATGAACCCTTTGGGGCGCTGGATGCGTTAACCAGAGGCAATTTACAGGAACGTTTGATGGAAATCGTCGAAGAAAGCCACGTTACCTGTATCATGGTCACGCACGATGTGGATGAAGCCCTATTACTATCCGATCGAGTGGTGATGTTAACCACCGGTCCAGAGGCCCATATCGGTCAGATTCTCGATGTTCCCATTCCCCGGCCCCGGCATCGTTTAGAAGTAGTTAACCATCCCAGTTACTACGCCCTCCGTAACGAGATCGTTTATTTCCTCAACCAACAGAAGCGATCGAAGAAAGTCGGTCAACCCACCGGACCGGTGACAGTGATCGGTCAAGCTACCAGACTGAAAACCAATCCCACCATCGGTTTTATCCCCCTCACCGATTGCGCTCCGATTATTATCGCCAAAGAGAAAGGTTTCTTCGCCGAGGAAGGATTAGAGGATGTTATCCTGCAACGAGAACCCAACTGGAAAGCACTCGCCCAAGGGGTGGCCACCGGTCGTCTCGATGCGGCCCAGATGGTGGCGGGAATGCCCCTCAGCATGACCATTGGCGCTGGCAATAAGCCCTCTGTCCCCGTCATTAGCGCTTTGGTACTCAGTCGCAACGGTAACGCCATCACCCTCAGCAATAAATACAGGGAATTGGGGGTAGAAAAACTGGAGGACTTAAAGGATGCCCTCCAGCAAAGTCCCGATAAAATCGCCACTTTCGGCATGGTTCACCCCGCTTCCATGCACAATCTGCTGTTACGCTACTGGTTAGCTAGTGGCGGCATCGATCCCGATAGTGATGTGAATTTAGCCGTAATTCCGCCGCCTCAGATGGTTTCCCTGCTAAAAGCGGGTAAGATCGACGGTTATTGTGTGGGGGAACCCTGGAACTCCTACGCCGTTCACGAAAAATTAGGCTACGTTATCGCCACCGATCTTGATATTTGGCCCGGACACCAAGAAAAAGTTCTCGGAGTCAAGGAAACTTGGGCAGCGAAACATCCCGAAACCCATATCGCCATGGTGAAAGCTTTAATTAAAGCCTGCGAATACTGCGATGATCAGCGTAATCGAGAAGAAATCGTCAATATTCTCAGTCAGCCCCAGTATGTGGGCGTGGATAGGACAATTATTCGGCCTGGTTTCCTCGATGGTTACGATCGCGGTTTAGGAACCGCCCCCGAGGCCCTATTCCGATTTAACCAGTTTTACGTCGATCAAGCTAACTGTCCAGGCCGGAGTGAGGCCCTATGGACCCTAACTCAGCTTGCCCGTTGGGGTTACGCACCGTTCCCTCGCAACTGGGTGGAAGTGATTGAACGCGTCCGTCGTCCCGATCTGTTTGGCGAAGCTTGCAGGTCCCTGGGCCTTCCCGATTTGGAACCCGATCGCCACAGTTTCGCCCTCTTTGATCATCTTATTTTCAATCCCGACGATCCGATCGGCTATCTGGAACGTTTTTCGATCCGTCGCGATTATCGCGTCTCGGAAGTTCTCCTCGATGATCCCGTCGCTAATTAATGGTTGTGGTGGGCTTTGCCCACCTTAAAATAAATCTAGGACGAATATGCAAACTTTTACCGATAAGACCGTGAATTCCAGCACCACCACCCAGCCTTTTTTATTAGTTAGTAATGTTGCCAAAGAATACCCCTCCCCCGAAGGGGTTTACACCGTTTTAGACGGTGTGGAGCTGCAAGTCAATGAGGGGGAATTTGTCTGCATTATCGGTCACTCCGGCTGCGGTAAATCGACCCTTTTAAATATGGTGGCGGGGTTTTCTTCTCCTAGTCGTGGGCAAGTGCTGCTACAGGATAAAGAGGTTAAGGAACCAGGCCCGGACCGGATGATGGTATTCCAAAATTATTCGCTTTTGCCCTGGAAAACTGCCTTTGAGAACGTTTATATCGGGGTTAATTCCGTTTATCCCGAAAAATCTCAGGCTGAGAAGGTGAAGATCGTGGAAGAAAATCTATCCTTAGTGGGATTGACAGAAGCAGCCCAGAAAAAACCCCCCCAATTATCGGGAGGTATGAAACAACGGGTTGCGATCGCCCGCGCCCTGGCCATTCGTCCCCAAGTCCTCATCCTCGATGAACCGTTTGGGGCCCTAGATGCGATCACTAAAGAAGAATTACAGGAAGAATTGCTGAAAATCTGGCAAGAACACCAGTTAACCGTGTTGATGATTACCCACGATATCGATGAGGCTTTGTTCTTGTGCGATCGCTTGGTGATGATGACCAACGGCCCAAGCGCTAAAATCGGGGAGGTGTTAAAGATGCCTTTTGCTCGTCCCCGGGTTCGTTCCCAAATTACCGAGGATCCCCGTTACTACGAACTTCGCAATGAAGCCCTCGATTTCCTCTACAATCGTTTTGCCCATTCGGAGGATCCCAACGAGGATGCCCCCGAACAACCCCGCACAGAAAATCTCGTGGGTAAAATTGTTACTGCTATTGGTGGCATAGCTTTACTCGCTTTTGTCGGTTTTAGTCTGATACAAATGTTCACTAGCAAGACTGCCAATACTGCTAATCCGGCTACCATCGAGGACTCCAGATAAGTAACAGTTATCAGTTATCAGTTATCAGTTATCAGATTTGAGTTTTAAGTGACAGTATTAAATATAAGTTTCTTACTATCTTTTCACTGATTACTGTTTACTGATTACTGACCAAGAATAAACCAGAAAGAGACAAAGAACAAAAAGCTGAAACCCGATCAGTTTAACTTATATAGTAGTGATCGATCTTTGTATCCTTTGTGTCTGGAGTGGTTCGTTCCACTCACTTGCCCGCAAGACTGTATCTTAGAATAGATTTTAATCTCTGGAGAGTTTATCAATGATTAAGATGTTCAAAGACCGATTTATCACCGATATCGTTGGGGAGAGGTTGGCTTAACTTTCTCAGAGCAAAGATAACGAATAAAGTCGCCCAGAGAATTAATAGCCCCTTTTCCCAATTTAAGGGCAATATCCCCAAAAGATGACCGAGTAAAAGGGTGGGAACTAGAGGGGTTAAAAACTTGGTTTCTAGACGATTAAAACAAAAAGCTTCTTTGAAATAAATCCCCGTGAGACTAGCAAAAATAAAGCCGACACCGAATAAGCTCACCGGGTGGTTATAGACAAATTCTAGGGGAGAAAGGTGAGAATAGAGGCTGAAAATTAGGGAAGTAATCGCCCCGATTAGCCAAAAAAATTGCAGGAGACGATGGAGGGGAATTAAATATATATGGATAGTCAATAAACTGATGCCTAACCCCAGACAAAAACCCATGTATAAAAGGTTAGTCAGGGGCAGTAATTGCGGTCGGGTGAGAACTATAATTGTAGCGACAGCGAAACTAAAAGCCGCTAAATTTAAACCCAGACGGTAGAGACGCACCCCTAGGCGATCACTATCCGTAATCGTAAACTCTCCGAATTGACCTTGATAAACTCGATCGACAGCAGGGGAAGTCATAATGCTCTAAAGAAAAAGGGAAGCTTAGAAAAGATCGACTACAAATTATCTTAAGCTTAAATTATGCCAGTAGCCTCACTTCTCCCTCCTCTCGGCTGACTAATTGCGATTTTAGTAGTCAATCAAGCTAAAAATTATGATTAATTGGGATAAAAAGACTATATATGTTATTTTACTACGTCTTTCTTGTTTTAACTTCTAATTGCTTGTCATTTCAGTAATTCTCTTTGGTGCCAGAGACTTTTATGAACTCAACTAGCGAAATTTTGATCGTGGGCGGTGGTATCATCGGATTAGCGATCGCCGTCGATTTACAATTGCGCGGGGCAAAAGTTACCCTCCTAGTTCGAGATATAGCTCAGGCCGCTAGTCGTGCGGCTGCGGGAATGTTGGCCCCCCATGCGGAGGGAATTCCCCCGGGTCCGTTTCTCGAGCTTTGCCTGCAATCGCGCTGGCTATATCCAGAATGGATCCGCAAAATCGAGGATTTAACGGGGATAAACACCGGTTACTATCCCTGTGGTATTCTTGCTCCCGTTTACGAGCTAGATCAGCCCGTTACTACCGAGGAAGTTAATAAAATTTGGTTAGACAGCAATGCAGTTCACCTCTACCAACCCGGATTAGGTAAAGATGTGGTCGGTGGTTGGTGGTATCCCGACGATGGACAAGTGGATAACCGGCAGCTAGTGACTGTCCTGCAACAAGCGGCCGAAAATTTAGGGGTAGAAATTCGCCAAGGGGTAGAAGTCCACGCCATACAACAAAAGCAGGGAAAAGTCAAGAGTATTTATACCTCAATTGGGGAATTAGAAGCAAAAATTTACATTTTAGCGGCGGGATCCTGGGCCAGTCAACTTTTACCCCTCCCTATCCATCCCGTCAAAGGCCAAATGGCAGCGGTAAAAATGCCCCCTAACCAGACCTTAGCGAGGGTTTTATTCGGTCCGCAAACCTATCTGGTTCCCCGTCGCAATGGTCGTTTAATTATCGGGGCCACTTCCGAAAAAGTCGCCTGGCAAACGGGCAATACACCCCAAGGACTACAAACCCTTTTTGCGCGTGCTACCCGTCTCTATCCCCCTTTAGCTGACTGGGAAATCGAGGAGATGTGGTGGGGATTCCGTCCGGGTACAGCGGATGAATTACCTATTTTAGGCCGCAGTAGCTGTGATAACCTGATTTTAGCCACCGGTCACTATCGTAATGGCATTTTACTCGCTCCTGTTACTGCTTCCTTGATTGCCGACCTGGTGATTAATGACAAAGTTAATCCCATTTTGACCCATTTTAGCTGCGATCGCTTTAATCAACCATCACCCGTTACTATTCCACCTATGTCCTTAACTATTATTGAGAATAAACCCCAAGCGCTTTTATCGCCCCAAAATGATCGCCTCACCATTGCTGGGAAAACCTTTCACTCCCGCTTGATGACTGGGACTGGCAAATATGCCAATCTGACGACTATGCAGGAAAGTATTAGTGCCAGTGAATGTCAGATTGTCACCGTTGCCGTTAGACGAGTACAAACGAACGCACCCGGTCATGAGGGATTAGCAGAGGCGATCGATTGGTCTAAAATTTGGATGTTACCCAACACTGCCGGTTGTCAAACGGCCGAAGAAGCGGTTCGGGTGGCCCGTTTAGGGCGAGAAATGGCCAAATTATTGGGACAGGAAGACAATAACTTTATTAAACTCGAAGTTATTCCCGATCCTAAATATTTATTACCCGATCCGATCGGAACTTTGCAAGCGGCGGAACAATTAGTTAAAGAAGGTTTTGCCGTACTGCCCTATATTAACGCCGATCCTCTCTTAGCCAAACGTTTAGAGGAGGCCGGCTGCGCCACGGTTATGCCCCTAGGATCGCCGATTGGGTCGGGACAGGGGCTGAAAAATGAGGCAAATATCGCGATTATCATCGAATCGTCCCAAATTCCCGTGGTGGTAGATGCCGGGATCGGTACACCCTCAGAAGCAGCCCGGGCCATGGAAATGGGGGCCGATGCTTTATTAATTAACAGTGCGATCGCTATGGCGGCCAATCCGGCTATGATGGCCCAGGCCATGGCAATGGCGGCAAAAGCGGGACGTTTAGCCTATTTAGCGGGAAGAATGCCGATTAAGTCCTATGCTAGTCCTAGTTCCCCCCTGACGGGAACGATCGCCTAACCGATTAAGCTAGGAATGGGCTGTTTTCAGCTATTAGAGCCAGCAAAAATCTCTATGACTACAGACAATCAAACTGAGTATGTTGCCGCTTTAACTGATTTACACCGTGGACTTGACCGTAAAGGGCCTGGCGACTCTGACTTCTCCCTAAAAATTTTGAGTAATCTCTCTATTTTGCCCCTCAAGCCACGAATTGCCGATCTAGGATGTGGAAGTGGTGCCAGTGCTTTACTGCTGGCACAATACTACCAAAGCCCTGTCATGGCAGTGGATTCCTCGTCGGTTTTTATCGACGAACTCAAAACCCGAGCAAAACAGCTTGGTCTTGAGCATTTAATCATTCCAATTCATGGTGACATGGCTAAACTTGATTGGTCAGTGGGTTCAGTTGATCTACTTTGGTCTGAGGGGGCTGCTTATAATCTTGGGTTTGAGCAAGCTCTTAAAATCTGGCGACCGCTTGTTTCTAACAACGGGATCGCCGTCATCTCGGAGATGAGTTGGTTTACTGATGAGCTACCAGAGCCGGCTGTGGCCTATTGGCAAAACGCCTATCATACAATGGGTAATGAGTTTGAGAATATCGTTCGGGCTAATAGGTCTGGTTTTAAGGTACTTTCTACCCAGAGGCTGCCCAGTCAGGTTTGGTGGCTCAATTATTATCAACCTCTCCGTGAGCGAATCGGGCAGCTGGAAATCAGCCCCAGTAGCCCATCGGTTATTCGTGAAACTGAAGAAGAGATGAAACTTTTTGAGAAATTCAGCAACTTCTATGGTTATACCTTCTATGTTCTGCAAGCGGCCTAGAAAAAAAGCCGTCCAATTTATGATCAGCTTTGTTTCGCAGTAATTCCTATTGTTTTAATCATCTGCGTCCGCAGGTGCAAAAACTACAGGAAACTCCCACCCTGCAGCGATTGCGGGAACAACAGATTAGAATTATCCAAACTCGTTAAAATAGGGGAGATTTGGCTATCTCCCCCCACACCACACCGGGATAAATCCCACAATTAACGCACTTCAAACAAACGATTGTCTGGTAAATTACTAATCGCTCGCTGGAGACTATTTAAGGATTTATTGTAATCAACGATCGCCTGTAGATAACGACTTCTGGCATCGGTTAAATCCCGTTGGGAGTTGATCACGTCCGTTTGGGTTCCCACACCGGCCTGAAAGCGTAAACGGGCTAATCGCAGACTTTCCGTGGCGGATTCAATGCTTTTTTGCGAAGTTTTAATGTTTTCTTGGTTAGAAATCAAATTATAGTAGGATTCCTCCACCTGAAGGCGAATTTCATTGCGACGGAGGGAGAATTCCGTATCGGCGCGATCGATGTTTCTTTCCGCTTGACGGGCGCGAGCAAAAGCACGACCACCATCAAAGAAAGTCCAACGAATCCGGCCGCCGACGCTAAAACCATCGCCAAAACCAGCATCATCACTGAGATCGTTAAGAACATTATACTCGCCCAAAAGGTCCACTTGGGGAATCACCGCCGAAATGGCGATCGAGCGATCCTCTTCGCTAATTTCCCTCTGTAAGAGTTGTTGTTCTAATTCGGCGCGATTTTTGTAGGCCAAAACGATACTATCATCAAGACTTAAGCCCCAAGTTCCCGCCTCGCGAATCTCATCGGCAGCGGTTAACTCAATGTGCTGACCGACACTCAATATCTGTGCCAGTCGCCGTCGGGAAATACGCTGGGTAGAAATCGCCCGGGTTAGGTCTTGGTTAGCGTTGGCTAGGTCAACTTCCGCCTGTAGGACAGCAAATCGGGTTCCTAGTCCCGCTTGCTCCAATAATTGTGCATCCCGTAAACTTTGACTAGCATCTTCGATCGCAGCTTGGGAGATCGCTACCTGAGCATCACCCCTCTGCAATTCATAATAGGCATCGGTGGCATCAAAACGAGTTTGTTCCGAGACTCGTTCCACCTCTAATTCCCGTTGCCGGATCACTTTTTCGGCCCTTTTGATCTGGGCTGTCCGTTCACCCCCTGTATAAACCCCATAGACAATCCGAACACTACCCTGAAGGTTGGTACTATCTTCTGGTGTAACTGCTGGGATTCCCTGTTGACGAGCCAAATTATTCTGTCTTTGGGCCGCTGCCGATTGATCTTGAGTGAGACTGGTTTCCGCTTCGGCCGTGGGTAATAAGGCCGCCTGTTGTTCCTTTAATTGGGCGCGAGCGATTTCTAAATCGACCCGGGCTGTCTGTAAGGTCTGATTATTTTTTAAAGCTAATTCGATCGCTTGATTTAAGGTGATCGGTTGTACTACCCTAATATTCACCTCATCCGGTTTGGTGGGAAAAATTAGGGGATTGCCACTAGGATTAAGATAATTAGGGGCTTTGGGATCCGCTTCCGTGGTTGCCGGTGCCGCCGAGGGACTGGGTAATTGAGAAACTGGATTGGCAGTAGGTCGGGGTTTCTTCAATAAATCGGCAGCGGACTGAGTTTGTGCCTTAACCGAGGATTCAGCCAAGAAAATCAACCCAAGCACCGCACTCACGGTAATACCATAACGCAAGAGCAACATGAGTATCTCGAAAGTAAACAGTAAACGATAAGAAGTAAATAAGCTCACACCACTATGTTGGCCGATTACTAATTACCGATAGTAACACGGGAGCATGAAAGCCACCGTCTTTTAAGCACCGGCTAAAATGAGATTCGATTGATTTTGAACGGGACATCAAAACAGCATTAGATTTAGCCCAAGACTTATAGGAGGTTCTCTATGGCTACAATTCAGACTTATCCTTGGGATGCAGCAGATCACTTGAAAACAAAAGAAGATATCGCCGCTTATCTGGAAGCTGCCCTCGAAGATGGCGATCCTAGCTTAGTAGTGGCAGCATTAGGCGATATTGCTCGTTCTCAAGGGATGACTCGTATTGCTCGTGAGACGGGTTTGGGACGGGAGAGTCTCTTTGACATCCTCGCCGCCGTAAAACGGACGGCGATTCCTCACCACGCCACTTTTTTAGGGTGGTCGCGTCAATGGGGTTGACGCAGATAGCGAAAAACGCTTAATTGCTTAAGTCTGACT
>NZ_SFBV01000170.1:0-9750 GCF_007095585.1 Microcystis sp. M_OC_Ca_00000000_C217Col | reverse complement strand
CCCTGACTTTACCAGAATTTTTCTCCCTAACCGCTCCCGATGGCGATATTACCTATGAATTAGTCGATGGAGAAGCGATCGCAAAAATGTCACCGAAATTCTTTCATTCTCGTTTAACTCTGGCTTTATCTTCTATACTCGATCGCTGGAATCAAGGACGGGGAGAAGTGGGAATCGAATGGGCGATCATTCTCAGCAAAAACGATCGAGATTGGTGTCCCGTTCCCGATCTTCTCTACATTTCCCTGGAAAGGTTAGGAGATATTCCCCTCACCGATGAAGCTTGTCCCGTTCCCCCGGAATTAGTCATCGAAATTATCTCTCCGGAACAATCTTTCAGCAGCCTGAGCGAAAAAGCCGTGGACTACCTAAAAGCGGGAGTCAGTCGCGTCTGGATCGTCGATCCCCGGGCCAAGCAGATCACAATTTTCTATCCCGACGCACCCCCGGCGATTAAAAAAGGCGATGACGAAATTAGCGATATTCTCCTCCCCGATTTAACCCTAACCCCCAGACAAATTTTTGCCAAGGCCCGATTAAGTTAAGTAGGCAGGCGTTAAAAATCATCAGATCCCCCCTTATTAAGGGGGGATCGACACCCCCCTTATCAAGGGGGGCAGGGGGGATCGAAGCTAAAGTCCATTTTTAATTTAATTATAACCAGCTACTTAATGCCCTACAGTCTCGTTCTCAATCTCACCCCTCGATCGCCGATCTATCCGAATTTTCTCACCGGACGACATCTTCATGCGCTATTCCTTACCCTTGTCAGTAGTGTCGATCAGGAATTAGGGAAAATTCTACACGCAGCCGAGGCAGATAAAGCTTTTACCTTATCGCCACTACAGATGCAATCCGGGGGAAAAACGATAAATTCCCCGCAGTGGCGATACGAACGGCCAATCGCCCCCGAAACTCCCTGCTGGTGGCGGATTTCTCTGCTCGATGACCGATTATTCGGTAAATTAACCTCGCTCTGGTTGAATCTCAATCCAAAACACCCCTGGCATCTCGGTTCCGCCGATCTCGTTATCACTAGCGTCCTCGCCACCCCACAATCGGTTCAACCCTGGGCGAACTCCTGTACTTATCAATACCTGTATGAAAACGCCTCGGAAACGAATCGGGAATTTGATTTCCTTTTCGCCACCCCCGTCACCTTCCGGCAGGGAAAATTCGATAGTGCCTTACCGACGCGGGAACTGGTGTTTAATAGCCTTCTTAATCGTTGGAATCGCTATAGCGGTATCCCCTTCGATTCTATTGCCCTAGACTCGATTTTTCCCAGTTTCTTCGATATTCAAACGAAATTAGCCGACGAAGCCTATAAAAACCAGTCGTTCGGTTGTGTGGGCGAGATTCACTATCGTCTTTTGGGAGAGGTGGAACCCGCAAAGATTAAAGCGATTAATGTACTGGCGGATTTTGCCCTCTACGCGGGAGTGGGACGGAAAACCACCATGGGAATGGGGATGACTCGCAGAATTGCTAAGGAGAAAAGATAGTTATGGATGAATCTGATTACATACCGATCGCCGCTCTCAACCATTACGCCTACTGTCCCCACCGTTGTTGGAGAATGTTCGTCGCCGGGGAATTTCTCGATAATAGCTACACGATCGAGGGAACAAATTTACACGAGCGAGTTCACACCGTCGGGGCGGGAAACCGCGAGGAAATATGGCAAATTCGGGCGATCTGGCTTAAATCAGACAATTACCGTCTCATCGGTAAAGCCGATCTGATCGAGTCCCACGACGGCGAATTTATCCCCGTGGAATACAAACGGGGCAGTAAGGGCGAATGGGATAACGACGAGTTGCAGGTGTGCGCTCAAGCTCTGTGTTTGGAAGAAATGACTGGAAAAAGGCTAGATACCGGCTATATCTACTATGCCAGTTCTCACCAGCGTCAACCGGTGGCGATCGATCTTGCTCTACGGCAACGGGCGATCGCTACGATCCGAGCAGTTGAAACCCTGATCCAGACGGGAAAAATGCCCCCGGCGATCTATTCACCCCGCTGCAAGGGATGCAGTTTGTTCGATCGCTGCTTGCCCCGATTAACCGAAAAAGTCCAACGATATCGAGAGGAAGACTAAAAAATATGGGAACGGTATATGTGACCAGAGAAGACGCATTTCTCGGCAAAAATGACGAGCGTTTAACGGTTAAAGCATCCAAGGAAACGATCCTCGATGTACCTCTATTGAACGTGGAAGGAGTGGTGATTTTCGGACGGGGTTCAGTTTCTCCCGCATTGGTGATCGAACTGCTCGAACGTCATATTCCCCTGAGTTTTGTCACTGTCACGGGAAAATATCTCGGTAGATTGGAACCGGAGATGACCAAAAATATTTTCGTTCGTCGAGCGCAATGGCAGGCCGCGGGCGATTCTCCGAAAGCCATTCATTTAGTGCGGGGATTCGTCCGCGGCAAGCTGAAGAATTACCGCAACATTCTACTCCGTCGTCAACGCGATCGAAAAGACTTGGATTTACAAACAGCGATCGCTTGTTTGGAAGCAGCGATCGGCTCGATCGAAACAACCTCGGCGATCGATTCTCTCCGGGGGTTAGAAGGAGCCGGAAGCGCAGCCTATTTCAGTTGTTTTGATTCCTTAATTCTCGGTGATACTTTTACCTTTACCTCGCGTAACCGTCGCCCCCCGCGAGATCCAGTCAATTCTCTTTTGAGTCTGGGTTATGCGTTATTGCGCCATGACGTGCAGAGTGCGATCAATTTGGTCGGTTTTGACCCCTATCTCGGTTATCTTCACTATCAACGCTATGGTCGCCCCTCGCTGGCACTGGATCTGATGGAGGAATTTAGAGCGATCGTCGTTGATGCCGTGGTTCTCAATGGGGTCAATCACCCTTATCTTACCCCCGAACATTTCACCACCGAACCCTTAAGTGGTGCGGTTTCCTTGACGAGAGAAGGTTTACAGATTTTCCTGCGCTTGTACGAACAGAAGAAACAATCGAAGTTTAAGCATCCAGTAATGGGTAAACAGTGTACTTATCAAGAAGCTTTCGAGATTCAGGCCCGACTAATGGCGAAATATCTCATGGACGAGACGGATAAGTATCCACCTTTGATTTTAAAGTAGGTAGAGGCGATCATGTATTTTGTTGTCAGTTACGATATTTCCGACGATAAGCGACGAACCAAAATTCACAATACGTTAAAGTCCTACGGCCAACGGGTGCAGTATAGTGTTTTTGAGTGCGATCTAACCGATACCCAGTACGCTAAGCTGCGCGGGCGCTTGAGTAAGTTGATCAAACCCGATACCGATAGCATCCGCTTTTATTTTCTCTGCGCCTGTTGTCGGGGTAAAGTGGAACGTATCGGTGGTGAGTTACCCCGGGATAATACGATTTTTTTTGTTTAGCTCGGTTGCGCTTCCGGGTAGCTGTAAAAATCCTTAACTATTATCTGGTGGCTGAAAAGCTTATGCAATATAGATTCGAGATGATTTTCCTTTCTAACGCGGGGCGCACCTTATCCCGTAGGGTTTTGCGGGGTCTTGAAGAACTGGGTCACTTGCTGTACAATAGATTTATTGCGGGTGCGGCGCATACGAACCTTGAAAACCCCATAGCGTATAGCTTTTACCACTGGGCGGTTCCAATTAATCTTAAACCCTATTAGGGATTGAAACAACAACTTAATGGGCAACGCGCCCGGAATAGGGAAAGTTCCAATTAATCTTAAACCCTATTAGGGATTGAAACATTATTAGAAGGATCACAATCTTGATGATGCACCGTCGTTCCAATTAATCTTAAACCCTATTAGGGATTGAAACCGGGCCGGGAGTTTATCATCGCTTTTGATCAAGATAGTTCCAATTAATCTTAAACCCTATTAGGGATTGAAACATTAGTAATCCCCCGATCCTTTTCTGAAAAATTTTGTTCCAATTAATCTTAAACCCTATTAGGGATTGAAACCAACAAATTCTAATCATAATGAATTGATTAAAGAGTTCCAATTAATCTTAAACCCTATTAGGGATTGAAACAATCCTCTTTTATCGATGTACGATGCACAATGCTGTTCCAATTAATCTTAAACCCTATTAGGGATTGAAACTCGCTTTGTAGAGAAAGCCATTGATGATCATTTTTGTTCCAATTAATCTTAAACCCTATTAGGGATTGAAACAGAGCGGGATAATCCCTCTAAATCCCCCCCCCCATGTTCCAATTAATCTTAAACCCTATTAGGGATTGAAACATCTGGTATTTAATCTTGAGTCCTGTAGATTGCTCGTTCCAATTAATCTTAAACCCTATTAGGGATTGAAACACGCATATTGCGGACTCTTGCAACTGCGACATAACTGTTCCAATTAATCTTAAACCCTATTAGGGATTGAAACTTTTGGATTTTCTGGAACCCTTTGGTTTATCTTTTGTTCCAATTAATCTTAAACCCTATTAGGGATTGAAACCAAATAATCGGATCAGTCCCGATTACAGGATTCCGTTCCAATTAATCTTAAACCCTATTAGGGATTGAAACATTGTCAAATCGGGGCATAATTTTTTACCTCTACAGTTCCAATTAATCTTAAACCCTATTAGGGATTGAAACAAAGTAGTGGCTCCTACGGGAGCGGCCACTGTTAAAGTGTTCCAATTAATCTTAAACCCTATTAGGGATTGAAACAAGGTGAGCAAAGAGGGGAATGTGAGTTTTAATACTGTTCCAATTAATCTTAAACCCTATTAGGGATTGAAACAACCCAGAGGGCAAAACTGCCAGACAGGTGCGGCGTTCCAATTAATCTTAAACCCTATTAGGGATTGAAACTTGCCTCTCTCACTAGGGGATGCTTTAGCGCAGGTTCCAATTAATCTTAAACCCTATTAGGGATTGAAACGATGGTGATCTATCGAATTATTTCAAGCTCTGCGATGTTCCAATTAATCTTAAACCCTATTAGGGATTGAAACAACTGGGGGGATACCCAGGGGCAGTCTTGGAAGGTTCCAATTAATCTTAAACCCTATTAGGGATTGAAACAAATCATGATGGCTTTTTCCGATAATACCAATCTAGTTCCAATTAATCTTAAACCCTATTAGGGATTGAAACACTGCCAAGCCGATTGTGTCTGCGCCAGAAAAAGAGTTCCAATTAATCTTAAACCCTATTAGGGATTGAAACCGGAAGTGGGGACAGTCGCCACTAAACGGGATGATGTTCCAATTAATCTTAAACCCTATTAGGGATTGAAACCCACTAGCGATCGATGCCCCTTCAGTCGCCGTCAAGTTCCAATTAATCTTAAACCCTATTAGGGATTGAAACATTCGTGTCGGTGGATATGCCAATTACAGCGAGTCGGTTCCAATTAATCTTAAACCCTATTAGGGATTGAAACATCGAGTTGTCAGTTTTGAATCTGTGGAAAGCGGGTTCCAATTAATCTTAAACCCTATTAGGGATTGAAACCCTGCTTCGAGGCAAGTCCCCGACGGAAATTGTAGTTCCAATTAATCTTAAACCCTATTAGGGATTGAAACAAACCATTTCCCCCCAAGAATCTTAAAAAATTGAGGTTCCAATTAATCTTAAACCCTATTAGGGATTGAAACTATCAATTCTCGATTTTTTAGGCATTTTTACCTCTGTTCCAATTAATCTTAAACCCTATTAGGGATTGAAACGGGACAGAGAGCCTCATCCTCGCCCTAGCCAAACGTTCCAATTAATCTTAAACCCTATTAGGGATTGAAACGTTTTTAGCCTGAGAAAAGTCTTTGTTTTTACCGTGTTCCAATTAATCTTAAACCCTATTAGGGATTGAAACGTAAGCCACACCCCTTATACAGTGCGGCTTGCAACGGGTTCCAATTAATCTTAAACCCTATTAGGGATTGAAACAAAGGATGATCCCATCCATTGGGAGTGATTACTGTTCCAATTAATCTTAAACCCTATTAGGGATTGAAACAAATTGTAGAATTTTCGGAGGGGTATCTCATTCGCTGGTTCCAATTAATCTTAAACCCTATTAGGGATTGAAACTGACAAATTAACAAAAAACAACTGGGGAGATGCGGCATGTTCCAATTAATCTTAAACCCTATTAGGGATTGAAACGCACCATAATCTTGAAGCTGCTCGGACAGCTTTTTCAAGGTTCCAATTAATCTTAAACCCTATTAGGGATTGAAACGACAATCCTATAGATGATATAATAGCAGGGGTATTGTTCCAATTAATCTTAAACCCTATTAGGGATTGAAACTTGAGGTAACGCGGAGCGAGATAGACTTGGCCCACGTTCCAATTAATCTTAAACCCTATTAGGGATTGAAACACAGATATTATATAATGGAAGCATTATCAAAAGTCGTTCCAATTAATCTTAAACCCTATTAGGGATTGAAACCTAAATCAGAGATCGATCTAGAATCGCTTCTCAATGTTCCAATTAATCTTAAACCCTATTAGGGATTGAAACACTTCGATAGTAACTGACATTGATCCTATAAATTCTGTTCCAATTAATCTTAAACCCTATTAGGGATTGAAACATCAGCAATCAACTCTATTAGGATTAAATTGATGGGTTCCAATTAATCTTAAACCCTATTAGGGATTGAAACAGAAACCAACATTTTGATTGTTCATTCATCTTGTCCGGTTCCAATTAATCTTAAACCCTATTAGGGATTGAAACCAAGTATTTTATAAATTGGCTCAAAATATTGATTCCAAGTTCCAATTAATCTTAAACCCTATTAGGGATTGAAACTTTGTGATTTTCGAGATAGCTATAGCGAAAAATTGTTCCAATTAATCTTAAACCCTATTAGGGATTGAAACCCCGGCTAACGCGCCCATCATAGTCCCGGGATGACACCGTTCCAATTAATCTTAAACCCTATTAGGGATTGAAACGTGGAATTGATCTAATCACCCTTGAGGATTCCCCATGTTCCAATTAATCTTAAACCCTATTAGGGATTGAAACATTTTTTTTACTCCTAGCGTAAATTTTCTATCGGGTTCCAATTAATCTTAAACCCTATTAGGGATTGAAACCAACTTTTCTCATTAAAAGTGATGAATGAAACAAGTTCCAATTAATCTTAAACCCTACTAGGGATTGAAACGGCTCTAATGCCACGGGTTTCCTAACCGACTTTCGTTCCAATTAATGTTAATCCCTATTAGGGATTGAAACACCCTAAAGATTCAACGGCATTAGAAGCGATTATCGCGCCAATTCAGACTTGAATTGGCGTTTTTGTTCAGAATTTAAGTGATTAGGGGCTGACCTAGATAGGGCTGGCTGAATAATGGTAAAACCCTTTTAAAATAAGGCTTTTGACCTGTTAAAATCCGATGTTCATGCTGCGAATATAGGATTGGGACATTCAAAAACCTGGCATTATTCTTTTTATAGTACGCAAACTGGTACAAAAAAGCAGGGCAACAAAGCCTGAAACGACCGACGACCGGCTACTAACGACCGGCTACTGACTCCTAACCCCACCAACAAACTTTTTGCCGCAAACCCTATCTAAAAATCAAACTCGTCTAACCCCGGTTGTGGGGGAGGAAAGCGACTGCGAGGAGATTTTTTCGACTTTCTCAAAAAAGCGGGGATAAATGCGGCCATAAAAAATCCAATTCCCAAAGAAAAAGCCAATAAAACACCGATAGGTACTTTAATTGACTCAAATTGTAGAAACTTTAAAGAAACTGGTTGGATATTTTGAATAGCAAAAACTGCCATGGTCATAATCCAGCCGCCGACAATAGCACTAGCTAAAAAATTACTAATTGTATTCATGCTTGTCCTCGCCCTGTTTGTGGGAGATTTTTTCAGGTTTTGTAGGCTAATTTCGCAGTTAGCTCCCTATTAATACCATTTTTCTTTATTCGTGGCCCTCCTATCCATTAGTCGCATCTTTCTTAACATAAAATTTGACAAAAAGAGAAAAGTGTGCAAGATTGCTCAAGGGGGTTCTATGGGGAAAATAATTTGATCAGATAGTTTCCAAGTCTGGCTGATATCATGTTACCTTCCCAGTCCTAACCAAATAGTTTTAACACTAGGTTCACCGTCGCCTTTTCTACCTAAAAAAACCCCAAGAGAAGCAATCATTCTCACCGCTGAAGGTTGAAAATAGGGTGAATTCCCAAAATCAGATGTGGCACTGACGGCGGCTAGATTTGCCGAGGAATGTCGTACCCTTGTACTAAGTTGCCTAGCCAAGTTTTCCACGATACTGATTAACCTTTTCTTTCTTCTCGTGTCCCCTAGGTCTGCATACTGTAATTCTTGGGCTGCCCATTTCTCCATTTTTTTGCTCACCTCCACCTTGATTCCTTCTTTCAAAACTATACCTATCAATCGGTTCCCCTTTTTTTAAGTTTCTTCTCTTTTTGTTAAGAAAGATCTGACTAATGGATTAGGAAGGGGGGTGAGGGCAATTAACTATCTCTGCCATTATTTTTGAAAAATGGTATGACTTGGCATCATCTCCCCACTCCCCAACCCCCCACTGATTACTGATCACTGAAAAATCTCTTGTCTCTCAATCAAATTCTGCTTTTAAATCCCGACGCATCAATTCATAAACGGCAACTTGGGGAGAAATTTCCCCGCGCAAAAGACGATCAACTTGGCAGGTAATCGGTACATATAAATTTTTTTCTTGGGCAATTCTCATCAAAACTTCTGTGGTATTTATTCCCTCGGCAGTTCCCTCTAACTTTGCTAAAATCTCAGGCAAAGATAAACCTAAAGCTAATTGATAACCCACTTGATAATTGCGAGATAAAGGACTATTACAGGTAGCTAATAAATCCCCTAAACCCGATAAACCGAAGAAAGTTTCTTGACAACCTCCTAGACAAGTTCCCACCCGAACTATTTCCGGTAAAGCGCGAGTTAACAGGGCAGATTTGGCATTAGTACCTAACTGTAAACCATCGCAAACCCCAGAAGCGATCGCCATGACATTTTTTAAAGTGCCACCTAACTCAGTCCCCAAGGGATCGCTATTAAGATAAACCCGAAAAGATTCCCCAGATAATAATTTTTGTAACAATATTGCTGCTTTTTGCAGATAACTTGCTACCACCGTCGCAGCGGGTAAACCTTGATTAATTTCTTTAGCTAAATTGGGACCGGAAAGAACCACAAGGGGATTAGCGGGAAAAGCTTGATTCCAAAGATGAAAGGGGGTACGAGTGGTGATTGGCTCTAATCCTTTAGTAGCGGTGACGATAATTATGCGAGAATTTAATTGTAATTGCTGTAATTTTTCGATCGTTGGAACAACCCCTTTAATCGAAACTGCTGAAATAATTACCTCAGTATCTGCTATAATAGCCCCCAAATCTTCCCCAATATGACGCGACCAAACCCTAACAGCTAAGTGATTACGTCTAGCCAAATTAGCGAGAGTTTGTCCCCAAATTCCCCCACCTATCACCGTAATTTTCTTGGCATTTTCTAACAACTTTTATTCTCCTCCTTATTAGTGATCCCTGATCAGTGACTGGTTAGAAATGATTCGATTTGAAGGTTATGAGTCTTAAATGAAATTATTCACCGATTACTGATAAGTAGGTAGGTGTTAAAAGTTGTCAGACACCCCCCTTATCAAGGGGGGATTAAGGGGGGATCGGCACCCCCCTTATCAAGGGGGGATTAAGGGGGGATCGGCACCCCCCTTATCAAGGGGGGATTAAGGGGGGATCGGCACCCCCC